>PGTJ01000783.1 GCA_002794515.1 Phototrophicales bacterium | reverse complement strand
TCAAATAAGGAGAAATGGCTATGCCGTCTGCACTCATTTGGGGCGCATCGGGTGGTATTGGAAGCGCATTGGTGAATTTGCTCAAACAAAAGGGCTGGGCAGTATATGGTGTGGCGCGGGATGAGAATAAAATCCCCGCCTCTGCCGATGGTCATTTCACCTGCGATGCCGATAACCCTGCCAGTTTCAATCAAGCCGTCAGCCTCATCGCCCACCAAACAGACGGCATTGATTGGATGATATATGCCATTGGTGGCATTCGGGCTAATCTTATCGAGAAGATGCCCATCGAAGATTGGCAGACCACCTTCAATATTAATCTGCATGGCGCGTTTTATGCCACCCGTGCCAGTTTGGATATTTTGAATAAACAGGCACACATGACC
>PGTJ01000610.1 GCA_002794515.1 Phototrophicales bacterium | reverse complement strand
GGCTTAGGCAACAACTCTGAAAATGTTTTTTGTACTAAACTACTAATAAATTTAAGAGGTGGTAGTTAATAACCATCCTCCATCTTCTGCACCTTGCCAAAACGGCGTGCATGGCGTTCTTCATCGCTGACCTGTGCCTTGAGGAATGCCAATGCGACCGATTCGGCTACATTTTGACCAATCACCCGCGCCCCCAAACACAACACATTCATGCGGTCATGTTCCACACCTTGCGCCGCGCTGTAGGTATCATGCGCGATGCTGGCATAAATGCCTTTCAACTTATTGGCAGCGATACACGCCCCTATCCCACTGCCACATAACACAATACCGCGTTCTGCCTCGCCAGATAGCACCGCCTGCCCAACGGCTTGGGCAGAATCGGGATAATCGGCGGGTGTATCGGCATTATCGACACCTAAATCGAGGACTTCATAGCCGTTTTTACGTAAAAATTGGACGAGATGGTACTTGAGCGGGTATCCCGCATGGTCAGAGGCGATGACAACTTTCATGGTGTATTTTTCCTTTTCATCAATTTCCATTGATAATCGCTTGTATATCACTGCCGACTAAAATGACCACATCGGCGCTGGTTTGTAATGTGCCACCAGCCCCTGGTCGGATGGATGTCTCTGGCAATCCCAACACTTGTGCCAAATATTTGGTCGTCCACGGCTTGTTGGTGAAATCCAAAATGGTGATTTGCGCCACATTCTGCGGTGGATTCACACTGCCCACATTTTGGATGATGATGCCCTTAGATTCTAACCATGTCCGCGTGTTGGCGGCGAGACCTGGGATGTCGGTATTATTATACACCTCAATCTTTGCCGCCTCACCCTGAT
>PGTJ01000054.1 GCA_002794515.1 Phototrophicales bacterium | reverse complement strand
GGCTTAGGGCATTATAAAGATTCGCTCCGTAAAATCGAAAAGATAGACGGCATTGAATTGGCGCTAGGCGGGCATGAAGACCCAATCCGTAATTTTTATGATCGGGTGCATGATATTCGTGTCAGTCATGAACGCAAGTTGAATCGGGTATTGGATATTATCAAGAACGCCGGGCATCCAGTTACCATCCGTGAAGTGACGCATCTGATGTATCCTGATAAAAAAGGATATGACACCCTGCTGGCGTTAGAAGAAGCAGGGGCGCATATCGAATATTTATATCAGCATGGCATGATTTCTGTGGCGAATTTGCATCAGGTGGAGGATGAAGATAACCCCGCCTTGCAATATGTGGCATCGTGATTACACATTCCGCACGGGCGCGGTGGATGTTGGTGTTGGGGTAATCGTCCGTGTGGGTGTCGCTTGTGGGTCTAGTGTTGGTGTGATGGTCGGTGTGGGGGTATCCGATGGGGTATATGTTGGTGCGGGTGTGACCGTTGGTGCTGCGGTATATGTCGCCGATGGAGTAGGGGTGGGATTGAGCGCGGCGATGATGTCTTGGAACATATACCCCGCATTAATGCGCCGCGAGGCGCGGTCGGTGTCGATCAGATACCAATCTAAGTTTTCTGGCGCACGACCAATGACGCACACCACTGTGCCTTCGGTATAGGTATCAATAATTTCTGCCCCTGTGTTTGGCGCACGGCGCACAATGGCACGCGGCACTCGGACGACAAAATCGGTGCATTCGGGGATGGGTGTGGGTGTTGGGAATGGGGTGAACGAGTCGCGTGTGGCGACCACCTGTGCCGTGCTGGTGATAACGGCGGCGACTGTTCGCGTGGCTTGTTGTACCGTCAGGGTGGTCTCTGCCAAAAAGTCGCGCACACCCAACCACACATAATAAATCCCAAACACCAATGCTATCCCAATCAAAAAGATAAACCAACTTGGGGTGCGTTGGCGCGAGTATGAATAACGTGGGCGGTGCTTGATGGGTGGGCGTTTGCCGAGCATGTCTTCAAACCTACTGAACATGTTGCTGTTGATGTGTATAGGCACATTATGCGCCCCACACATCATACCCCAATTACCCCCATCAACAAACGGTGATTTTTAGCTGGCGAGTTTTTGTGCCAATTGTTGCCCCACTTTTTCGACCAAGCCTTTGCTCAATGCCATACGGCTCACCATGTCGTTTGCCCCTGCTTCGATAATCCGTTGTTTTTCGGTTGCTGTCAGTTCGAGGGCGGTGATCATAATCACAGGGATCTGCGCGGTTTGTGGGTTATCTTTCACCATACGGCATAAGGTGTAACCATCTATGTCGGGCATCCGTACATCCATCACAATCACATCGGGATGTTCATGTGCCAATAATTTGAGCGCCGCATCTCCCCCGTTGGCGAGCAAAACATGATAATCGAAAACTGATAAAATGCCTTCTATCAATTCACGGTTGAGCCATTCATCATCTACGACTAAGATAGTTGGTTGTGTATTCATCATCGAACCCTTACAATCACCTGATACTTTCGCTTGATATTGATTCAAGCATAACCGATAAGCACATTTGTGAAAAGCGTATTGGTAATTTTTTCGGAAATTTTTCGGTTTTCATATTCGTTTATGAACCGAGTTTCATAAAGGTGATATGATGCAAAAATGGCGCTTCATGACCATCGGCGCAATCTTGGCAAGCATCGGCGGGGCGGTGTTTTATCGTCCATTTGCTACGCCCGCCCTCCAATCTATCGGTGATATTTACATCTTGGCTGGGTTATGGATGTGCCTCATCGCCTTATTTTATGGGCGCGCCTATGGCATTGGTCGCTGGGGCATCATCGCCACAGGTCATGAACGGCATATTCACACCATACCGATAGGGATTGGGGTGTTGATGTTGTATATCTTGGCAGAACGCAACATCACTTGGTGGCGCGATATCCCCGATTGGTTGAAGGCGATTAGCATAGATGGTCAGATGCTGTTATTTTGTGCGGGCGTGATTTTATTGCTGATTGGTTTGACGGGTGTGCGCGTTACCGATTTTCGGATTGGCGCACTGTTGCGCCAGCGTGAGGCGTATCTGCTCATCACGGTGACGGTCATCGCTTTTATCATCCGCTCATGGGATAATATCAACACCATACGGGCATTCATCGATGAGGGTCCGTTCATCCTCGCCATCCGTACCATGCGTGAGCATCCCTACGATACAGGCTTATTGCAACCGATCCACTTCATCAATTCATTTTCGTATATTTATTCATCCATCCAACGCCTATTGAGCGATATTTTCGGTTCGGGATTAGGCGTGTTCCGCCTGACCAGTGCCTTATTCGGCGCATTAACCGTCCCTGCTGTGTATTGGCTGACCCGCGAATTATTCGATAAACCTACCGCATGGATAGCCACATTATTCATCATGACCTTTCCGCCACATATTCATTTCAGTCGAATCGGCATGAATAACATCGCCGACCCGTTATTTGGTGTGTTGGCATTAGCCAGCTTGGTACATGCCCTCAAAATGCAGGTTTCTAAACCATCCATGACAACGGGCGATGAGAATCAGCCATCCACGCCATCTCTGCCTCATCAAAGTGGCATCACAGCCCCTTCAGTGAGCTTACTGGTTTTATTCAACAAACATATCGTTGCCATGCCTTATTACGCTTTTTCGGGGATGATGTTGGGCATGTTGCCTTATTTTTATGAAGGTGGCGAGTTGCTCTATCCTGCGCTCATCGGGATATGGCTCATCCTGCTATGGATATTCACCCCCCATAAACCATCTCTGCGCGGGGTGATGTGGTTGATAATCGGCTTCATCGCCATTTCATTTCCCAATTATCTGATGGTGGCGGGGAATGGCTTGCCGTTGTTCAGTCGAGCATCTGCCAATCAATTGCCTGATGACTTTTGGTCACAATTCCTCATCAACGAAAATGGCATCAGCCGATTGGCGGGATTTTTCCAAAAGAATATCATGCCACCGTTATTACATATCTTTCATGCGCCCGATGGCAGTATCTTTTATGGTGGCGAGACGGCGCTTATCTTGCCCCATTTTGTGCCATTATTCTTGCTTGGGTTTTATCAGGCTTTATTGCGCCCCCGTCCGAGCGGGGTGCTGATCTTGTTATGGGTGTTGTTGACCATCTTGGGCAACAGCCTCATCGCACAAAATGCGTGGTCGGCGCGGTTTGTGGTGGTATTCCCCGCATTGGTCATCCTCATGGCGGTTGGTGTGCGTTATACCATCCCCATGTTACCCCGCCTCGATCGGCGATTGTCTCGTCCGATAGTCATCGGTGTGGTGGGCATGGTCACGATTTTGCAGGGGGTGTATTATTTCAACAATCATATCCCGGTGTATCAAAGACAGATTAGTTATGTGTTGGCGCAGTATGATGTGTTATTCCAAACACTCGACCTGCCTGCGGGGTCGAAAACATTGGTGATAGACCCCGATTATCTGCAATATTTATACATGAAAGATTTTATTGTGTATGTCGGCGCGGATGTGCGACTAGAAGAGTGGTCTATCACCCAAATCGATACGCGCCCATTCCCCGTTGATGAGCCGTATGCGGGTGTGTTTGTCAAATGGTGGGATGCGCCACTCATCGCAGGCTTGTGGCAGGTGTGGGATATGCAGGGTCCGTTTGGCAGTCCGTATGTGCGTCCGAATGCGTTGGATCGATTCGCCTATTTCAAAATTTTGGGCAAAAAATGAGGTTCAGCGAATTTTGATGACCAACGTCTTGGCGACTTTATCATGCCAACCTTGCCGTTTTTCATCTATTAATCCCCATATAAAGCCGATGCCGAAGGTGATGTTATTGAATAAATACATGAAAGCGCGTACGGTGGCATCTGAAAACCGTAACGGTTGCCCATTTTGGCGGATGACGCGGATGCCCATCACCATTTTGCCGATTGTCTGACCACCAAACATGCCCGATACAACCTGATAGCTGATATAAATTGTCAAGCCGATTAGCACATAAACCGTAGCAATGGTCATCGCCTCTTGTTGAGATGTCGCCTCATTCATTATCCGAACACGCGCCATCTGATAAAAAATGGTGAAAATCGCATTGAGGATGATATTATCGATCACATAAGCCATAAACCGTTGCCAGCCTTCGGCTAATCTCACCTGTGTTCTGGGGTTGATTTTTGCCGTGAATGGCGATGCCACAGTCTCACCGAATGTGAAAAAGCCTTCTAATAAATTGATAATTTCAATTGAATCGGCACGAAATTGTTTGCTCCGCAACCGTAGGGGAATTTTTTCGGCGATTGGTGCGAGAGATGGTGGTAATTGTTGTGCGGTGGGCATTGGCGCATCATCAACACAGATGACCAAGAGCGGCTTTTTCTGCGCGAGTGCGCGCTCAATGGCTAATCGGGTTTGATGCTCACCCGATGCCCAATTGTCATTGATGAGGACGATCACCGCCTTCGCCGTGATGATGGTTCGCTCAACATCGGTCGTGTCGGTTATATTCAACAGCACATTCTCTTTGCCAAAAGTCGCTTGGAGTGTTTGCTGGAGTGATGTCGCAGTTGGATGGAGATGTGGGGCGAGGATGATAATTTTGCTCATGATAATCCTCTGTTTGTGATGAAGCGGGCATGGCAATCATACCATGCCCGTCATGGGGCTTAGCCCATATTGGCGATTACTTGTGTGGCGAATTCGCTGGTTTTCACTTCTTTTGCCCCGTCCATCTGGCGGGCAAAATCGTAAGTGACAATTTTTTGGTCGATGGTGCGTTCATAAGCGCGGGTGATGAGGTCGGCGGCTTCATCCCAGCCCATGTATTCCAGCATCATCACACCACTGAAGAGCAACGACCCCGGATTCACCTTATCCAGATTGGTGTATTTGGGTGCAGTGCCATGTGTGGCTTCAAACAGGGCGACCGTATCGCCGATATTGGCACCTGGGGCAATCCCCACACCACCGACTTCGGCGGCGAGCGCATCGCTCAGATAATCGCCATTCAAATTGGGTGTGGCGATGACATCATGTTCGCTGGGGCGGAGCAACATCTTTTGGAACATGATGTCGGCGATCACATCTTGGATTAAAATTTTGCCTTCTGGCACTTTTCCACCATGATTTTTTTCCACTTCTGCCCAACTGATGGTCTCATTGGGGAATTCTTGGGCGGCGACTTCATAACCCCATTTTTGGAATGCGCCTTCGGTGAATTTTTGGATATTGCCTTTATGCACCAGTGTGACGCTCTTACGCTTGCGGTCTATGGCATAACGGATGGCGGCGCGGATGAGCCGTTTACTGCCGAATTCGCTGATAGGCTTAATGCCGATGCCCGAATTTTCAAATGGCACTTGTACGCCCAATTCATTTTTCAGGAAGGCTTCGAGCTTTTTACCTTCTGGCGAACCCGCTTCAAATTCGATGCCCGCATATACATCTTCGGTATTTTCGCGGAAGATGACCACATCCACCTCTTGCGGATTTTTGAGCGGACTCGGCACGCCATTGAACCAGCGCACAGGGCGCACACATTGATATAAATCCAACACTTGGCGCAAGGTGACATTCAAACTACGGAAGCCACCACCGACAGGTGTGGTGAGCGGTCCCTTGATGCCGACCACATATTCCCGCAAGGCATCGAAGGTTTCTTCGGGCATATAATTGCCACCATATAAGCTGGCGGCTTTTTCGCCACAATAAATCTCGAGCCACGAAATTTTGCGGTTGCCCCCATATGCCTTTTCTACGGCGGCATCCCAAATCCGTTTGCTGGCGGTCATGATATCGTAACCGATGCCATCCCCTTCGATGAAGGTGACAATTGGGTTATCTGGAACGTGTAATTTGCCCTCAGAAATGGTGATTTTTTCACCTTCTGATGGCGTAGCAATTTTATCGTAAGCCATAATGGTTATATCCTTATAGATAATAGAGCAATTTTGAAAAATACAAAATACAAAACGCGCACAATTATATAGTGTACCACAATTGGATACTTTGAACGTAGGGTATTTGTGCAAAATCTCGACTTGCGAAAGGTGTGTGTAATCTATCAAAATGGGCTATAATTATCATTAAAATTCACACATTGGCATACCCAAAAGGATAAATGGGCATGGAAAATCCACTACCGTCTAACGAAAAAATTGTCGCATTTGGTCAACGCATTCCGTGGTCGCTCATCGAAGAAAAGAAAGCGATTTTTAACCAAACTCTGAAAGAGGTGGCATCACAATCAACGGATGATACCTTTGATCTCGATTTTTTCAGTCGAACATTGGGCATACCCGTCTCGACCTATTACAGCTTAGACGACACCTATTCTGCCAATGTGATTTTAGGGCATTATGGCGATAGCACCTTCATTTTGGGCAGTGTGGTCAGTGGGCGCTATCGCAGTGGCAAAACCTTTTCACAGGCGATTGTGCCATATAATTTCAATCCAAGTGTGAATCATACCAACCTCGAAGAAACAGATGATATCGGTGGCGCGATTCGGGCTATTGGCGCAGAATTAGAATTGGGCTTATATCACCCAGATGGCGCTTCGCCCACCGAAGAAGAAGTCCTTGCGTATATGAATTTGTATCAGACGCACGCACGGCGCTTGGGCATCACACCACAAGTCGACCGCGAAGCCTGTCAATATCAGATTGAGGCGCATGTCGCACCGGGCATCGGCTATCATCGCACACGCTCGGCGCTCGAGGGCATTTTATCGGCATTGGTCATGACCAGCAACAGTACGGGCTTATATACCGCCATATCTGCCGCGTATCCCATTAAAAGTGATTTTCATCTCACCGATGACCCCAAAGTGCATACGGCAGTAGATTTGATGGTCGAGGTAAATAATTTATTTGATGATTATAAAGAGCGCCTCGCAGAGGCAAAACGCCGTTACCATATCGACCCCAATGCCAATGTGGTCGAGGTGTTTCGCCTACAAGGATGTCATATCCATCTGGATTTGGCAGGGCGTTCAGAGGCGCTCGGCGTGTTCGGATTTTACACCATGCTCCGTAGTGCTACGGCTGTTGCCAATAGTGCCGTCCTCAAGGGCAGTCCATTCGTCAATGGGGTATGTGACCCCGAATTGCTCTGCACCCGCGAATATCTGCGCCGTACTACCGTCACTGGCGAGACGATTATGATGCCCCTCAGCCCACATTTGGTCGATGGCGATATGGAACGCTATGCGGGCTTGCTTAAATCAGAAAAAGCCAATGCGATGGCGCGTGCCTTGCTCTATTCCAATTCGCACGGCATCCCCACATCTGCCATGCACAGCCTCATCGGTCGGATGCGCCCCGATTTGGGCAGTAACAAACGTATTTGCACACTCGAATCAACAGGGATGCCAGTGAATGTCAGCGCCTCGCGTCAGGCGGCAGTCTTGACCGATTTTGAATTCACCCATGCCTTGCTCGAAAATTATTATCGCAAACACGGCACAGATTTAGCGCCGATGATGGAAGATAAAACCTTGTGGGCGATTATGGGTCCACTCGACCATGAGGTATTCATGGCATTACATGACGAATCCGACCGCCTGTGTACAGATATGACGCTCAAGACGGCGGCTGGCACGAGCATGAGCCTCGCTGAATTTTATGAGATGAAACGCATTTATATGCACAAGCATCTGAGCGATATGGCGCATATTTCGCCCCGCGATATCGATGAGGTGTATTCCAGCCTGCAACGCATGTTAAACCCGCCCAGTGGGGTCTCTGCACAAACCGTTGAACAATACATCTACGATTATAAATTGCGTAGCACGGGCAATTGGGGTCGCATCCTTATCAACACCTATCAAGAAGAGGGTGGGGTGGTCGGTGAGAATAACCCCGAAGCCGTGTTGCGCGTGACCAATCGCATTCATGAGGCGCTTTGCAAACGGTATATGCCTCAATAGGCAAAAATCTAAAACTTTGACAATTTTCGATTTTTGCATTATTGTAACTATAGCAATCGGTGAATATCCCTTTTGGTGAAGGATAGTTGGGATATTTTATAACACATCGTATTGCCCAAATAAGTCTATTCGCGCTCATCAGGGGCGTTTGATTGTACTGTTTTGAACGACTGTAAGATTAAGTTTCTGATTGCGTCGGTAGTTGTTAAAGTTTATCAGTCAATTGAAAGGAAGGATTGACTCGGTGTAAAAAAGGCACAGAGTCCTTTTTGCTATGGCAAAACCAAAATTACGTATTATTCCCATCGGCGGGCTTGGAGAAATTGGTAAAAACATGACCGCCTTCGAGATGGGGAAAGATGTCTTTATTATTGATACAGGCATCATGTTCCCCGCCAACGACATGCACGGTGTCGATTATATCATCCCCGATTTCCGTTATCTGCAAGAACGCAAAGACATCACCATTCATGGCATTGTTTATACACATGGTCATGAAGATCACATTGGCGCAGTTGCCCATGTCATCGAAGCCTTTCCCAACACGCCAATTTATGCCACACCGCTCACGGCGGGTTTGTTGGAGGTGCGCCTCAGAGAACGACGGGTCGCCGATAAGACCAAAATCAACGTGTTTACAGCAGGTGATAAACTGAAAGTGGGTCCGTTTTTATTAGAGAGCTTCCACATGTGTCATAGCATCCCCGATTGTGTGGGATTTGGCATTTATACCCCATTTGGCTTGATTGTTTATAGTGGCGATTATAAATTTGATAATAATCCTGTCGATGGCAAAAAGCCCGATTATGCACGCCTTGCCCGCTTCGCCTCTGAGGGGGTGACTTTGCTGATGGCAGAAAGCACCAATGCCGATAAACCGGGCTGGACACCCTCGGAGACGGTGATTGATGAGGCATTTGATCGGGTGTTCAAAAAAGCCAAAGGGCGTATTTTTGTCGCCACATTTGCCTCGCTCATCTCGCGGGTGCAACAGGTGGTGAATGCCGCCGAGCGATATGGTCGCAAAGTGGCAATCGCTGGACACAGCATGTCCGAGAATGTCAAAATGGCGCGACGGTTGGGCATTCTCGACTTGCCCGATACCATGTTGTTGGATGTGAGCAAAATCAATAGCATCTCCGATAATCAAATTGTCATCATGCTCACAGGCGCACAAGGCGAGCCGACCGCCGCCCTGACGAAGATCGCCAATGGCGAACATCGCCAACTCGAAATCAAACCGGGCGATACGATTATCTTGTCGTCACATCCCATCCCAGGCAACGAAGAATTTGTCTATCGCACCATTAACCGCTTGTTTCGTTTGGGCGCAAATGTGATTTATGACCCCATCGAAAAGGTGCATGTGTCGGGTCATGCTTCACAAGATGAGATGAAGTTGCTCCTCAATTTGGTCAAGCCGAAATACTTTTTGCCCACACATGGCGAATTACGTCATTTATATGAACATGCCCAGATCGCTGTGAGTTGTGGTGTAGACCGCAATAATACCTTTGTGGTCGAAAATGGCACGGTGATCGAGATGGATAAATATGGGGTCAAAGTCGGCGAGCGCGTCCCTGGTGGGTATGTATTTGTCGATGGTAGCGGAGTAGGGGATGTTGGACGTGCCGTCATCCGCGATCGTGAAATTTTGGCACAAGATGGCTTTTTGATTGTGGTGGCGAATATCGATAGTCGCACAGGCAAAATGTTGGGGCAACCGGAGATTATCTCGCGTGGGTTCACCTATTTACGTGATGCCGATACGCTATTAGAACAAATTCGCAATACTGTTCAAGAGGTCATCACCAATCCCAATAATCGTAATGGGCGCAAGCGCGAAAAATTGCAAGATAGCCTCAGTCGGTTGCTCTATAATGAGACGAAACGTCGCCCGATGGTCTTTAGCATCATCAACGAGCAATAAAATCAAAAACACCCCACAACGGGGTGTTTTTGCTGATGAAAAGAGGTTATCTCATGGCAAAAGCACCAATGTCCCCGAATGTGTGATGAATGCACAGGTGAATGTGCCATTGACGAAGCTGGCAATATCGACAGGTGTGCGTGGGCTGGTGCTGGCATCTAAAAAGACCATCCGTCCCACACCAGATAAGCATACAGGCACACCGACCCCAAACTCGCCATTGACCACGCTACCGCCCGTCACGCGGTAAATATCCACTGCGCGGATAGCGCCCGCATCAATCAATTCTATCGGCACAGAACCCGGTGTCCAGCGCCATGCGCCATTGGCATACAACGTGCGACAATAAATGCCATCGGGCAAAGCAAAGGCGACAATATCGCCATTGGGTTCGTTACATTGTGGCGGGGCGGGTGCTTGAACAGGTGGCACAACCACCACAGGCGGTACGACATCAATCCCTGTATTCACAATGTTCGATGAAAGTGGTGTGGCTAATTCATCGGCATCAACAGTGGCGCTGTTGGTGATAATATCACCTGCCACACCGATTGTCGTCACGGTGATGTTGATGGTGATTGAACTGCTCGTGCCTAGTGTAGCGATATTACAAGTGACCGTGCCACTCGATTCGCTACACCCACCATCATTCGACACATACACCACTTCTGTGGGCAACACATCGGTGATGACGATATTATTGGCGCTGGCAAGTGTGCTGGTATTGCTCAAAGTCAGGCTATAGGTGAATGTCTCGCCTTCTTGTACGGTCACAGGGGCAGATTTAGTCAGGGTTAAGATGGGGGTGTCTGGCTCATAATTATAGGTGTCGTCAATGCCACCACTGGTCGCTAGGCGCAGGTTATCCACATAACCCGTCACACCCGTCCATCCAGACCCTGCTTTGTTGCCGATCGCGCCGAAGGTTGGATGAATGCCTGCATTCGGGAAGGCAGTCAACACCTCTGCCCATGTGCATGGGCTTGTTTGTGGACATACCGTATTGCCTGGTGCGCTCGATGCCCACCATCTCCCGCTCAGCGCATTCCATGTTTGCCATGTGCCGGGGGTGACAACGAATGTGAAATAGGGCTCAAAACTCAAGCGACCTTGCCATGAAGTAACCATGTCTGTTACATCGTAATCGATATTGATGAACAACGAAAAGGCTTGTGGGCTGGTGCTGGTGTAGGTGGAATACGACAGTGTGGTGATGGTATCGAGTCGCACTCCTAAATATGCGGGTTGACCACAGAAAATGGCGAAACCGTCTGCCATATTGGGTGTGTCTGCCATGAAGCTCCCCACACCCGCAGGCACACCTGTCGGACCGAGTGCGAAATTGAACCCACCTGTTGTGCCACTTCCTTCGCGCATTGCCGTACAATTGCCTAATGTTGATGGTGTGACGGTATAATTCACTGCTTTGGCTTGTTGGGGTGTGATGATGGTTGCGATGAGGACAGACAAACCGAATATGAATCCTAAATAATTCTTAAAACGCATTACATGTCTCCTCCAAGAACACAATTTGGTGATTCGAGTATAAATTACATTCCATTAATAGAATATTAAGGAATGTGTTAGAT
>PGTJ01000102.1 GCA_002794515.1 Phototrophicales bacterium | reverse complement strand
TCGATGCTCTCCATCAGGATATGGTCATCTTTGTTTTGTAACCATAACGGACGCTTGCGGATGAGTTTGATGCGTGCATCTCCGATGATATATAAGTCATTGCGCCAATCCCAATCGATCCACCACATCCAACATAATGCGCCCAAGAATAACACCATGCCAATAATCCCTGTCAACCCGCCTAAACCCCATGTCGAGCCGAATATCATCACCAACAACGCGCCGATAATCAATAGGGCAGGGCGCACCATTTTCTGCCACCAGATGATGGGATGATGCCGATACACCGTATCACCATCGCTATTGACGAACTTAGACCGCAATGGCGCGAATACTCGTGGTGGCGGTGGTGGGGATGACTGCCGTTGGGATGATTGTGGTTTATCACCCGCCAAGACGCGCTCAATTTCGGCGCGGATTTCTTCTTTGCGATTGCTCGTATCGGCTTCTGGCAATTTGGCACGGTGGTCGAAGATAATTTCTTGTATGTCATCCACACGGGGTAGGGTATGGATGATGATATTGCCCGCATCACCCGCCGTACGCAATTCGACACTGCCATAGCGGAATAATCGCGCCATTGGATCGCGTGGGTTAATTTCCACATTCACCTGATGTATCCGCGCTAGCGCGATTTCGCTCTTATTGGCGCTCAGCGACAAAATGCCCCGTTCAATGTGTATCACGCGCTGGTTGGTGATAATCAGGCTATCATTACGCCATTCGGCATAGTGATAAAGCATCAGCACAACAGGCACGAATAACCCTAAAAATCCACAGCCGATGATTTGTACCACGACAATCGGCACAAAGGCATATATCATCAAGCCTATGCCGAATAACATGGCGGGAAACCATCCTTTTTGCACAAATGCCCACCAATGACGGCGTGTCTTGAGCAACACGGTTTCATTTGGGCGTTGACCATCAAATTCTGCAACCGCTTTTTGCTCTTGTCTGATTTTTTCGGCGACAGGCACAGGGATGTATTGCTTAATTTCGGGGTATTCTGCCACCACATCCCATAATTTGTTCCGCGAGATGAGTAATATATTCGATGGTTGCCTGACGATTAATGTGGCTGTTTCCCGTTTTTTTTGATACAACGATTGTTCGTTCAAAAATTGATTCGCCCCGATTGTAGCGATGCGAACATCATTGCCATACTCATCTTTGCGGATTAAATCGGCTTGCCCATTGATAAATAAATACATCCCCTTGCTGGTTTCGCCAATCCGAAAGACCGTTTCGCCCGCCTCGTACCGTAAGATTTGCATCGCCGATAGCGTATGCTGGAGCAGGTCATCGGGAATCGGTGCAAATAATGGCAATTGCCGTACATGCGTGGCGATAAAGCGGTCTGGCATGGGTTATATCCCCCCCTCGCTGAGCAGTTTGGCGATGGTATTCAGGGCGTGTATCAGGTTGGGATGTGTCGCCTCGAAATGTTGAATGGCGATGCTCAGGTGCTTGCCCAATCCCTGAAAATTGGTGGTGGTGAGCGGATCTGGTTGTGCCAATACCACCTCGATATCATTATTCAGTGTGTTGATGATATTGCGTCCCTCATCATCATTGGGGACGGTCTTTTGTAGATGCTCGTGTAATTTTGCCAATGAATGGCGGATACTGGTCTCTCCCATGATGATACCCTCCTATAAGGTGAATTGTTGTTTTTTGACAGGCACAGCCACTTGCATATTAAAATGGTCACTCAGCGATTTTTGTAGGGCATTGGCGGCTTTTTCTTCGCCATGCACCAAGAATACTTTTTCGGGTTTATGGCGCATCCCGCCCACCCAATTCATCAGCTCATCGTGGTCGGCATGACCACTGAAGCCGTTCAACACCTCTACACGGGCGCGAACCTGATGCAATTCGCCAAAAATTCGCACTTCGGGTTGTTTATCCACCAATTTGCGTCCTAAGGTATTCGGTGCTTGCCACCCAGTGATGAGGATGGTGTTATTGGGGTCTTGGATGCGATTGGATAGATGATGCACAATCCGCCCAAATTCTGCCATGCCACTCGCGCTAATGATGACACATGGCTCGCGTTTGTAATTCAGTTGCTTGCTCTCATCCAGACGGCGGATGTATGTCACCATATCGAATCCGAACGGATCATGACTATTGATATTATTCATGAATTGGCGGATTTCATCATCATAACATTCGGGATGCAATTGAAAGACCGATGTGGCATTGACCGCCAATGGGCTATCCACATAAATCGGCATTTTGGGCATATCCCCGCGTTGGAGCAGTTGGTGCAGGGTATAAACAATTTGTTGTGTGCGTCCAACGGCGAAGGCGGGCATAATCACCGAGCCACCGCGTCGATAGGTATCGGTGAGGATTTTTTCGAGCTTTTTCTCTGAGTCTTCATAACTCTCGTGCAATCGGTCGCCATATGTGCTTTCCATGATGAGGAAATTCCCTCCATCCAACACTTCGGGGTCACGGATGATGGGGATTCCCGCCCGCCCCACATCGCCACTAAAAATCAGGCGATAATCTCGACTGGCTTCGCGGTCGATAATATCCAAGACGATGCTGGCACTACCGAGCATATGCCCCGCATCATGAAAGGTCAATCCGACACCTGTGGCGATTGTCGCCCTGCGTCCATAGCCGCGTGTGGTGAAATATTGCATACTATCTAGCGCATCTTGATAGGTATAAATTGGGTCTACAGGTGGTTCACCCCGTTTTTTGCGTTTTTTATTGACAAATTCCACATCGCGTTCTTGGATGAAGCCACTATCGGGGAGCATGGTGGCGCACAAATCGCGGGTGGCAGGGGTGCAGATAATGTCGCCATTAAACCCCTGTTTGACCAAATTGGGGATGTTGCCCGAATGGTCGATATGTGCATGAGACAAGATAAGTAGGTCTATCGTCTTGGGGTCGAATGGGAAAGTGAGATTTTCGTCATATGTCTCGCCACGACCACCCTGAAAGATGCCACAATCCAATAAGATGCGCGTCCCATTGACCTCTAGCAAGTGTTTAGAGCCTGTGACGGTGCGTGTCGCCCCATAAAAAGAGAGTTTCATCAGGTTTATCCTTTGGATTTTAACGGGTATCTGACCCGTCATCAAAAATGCCTGTGGGATGACATCCCACGTTCCGTTGGCGTGCTTCGCGCTCTAAGCGGATGAATTCGTCATAGAATTGCCTATCTGGGGCATATAACACCGCTTCTGCGTAGCCTGTGCGGATGAGTTCGGCATTCACCAACAAATCGCCCACATACACATAACGCAACAGACGGTCGTATCTGTCGGTATCGCTGGTATCGCGCACAAGCGTGACGGTTTTGCCCTCGACAAGTGCTTTGTTGGCATCGACTGCATCACGATAGCACGGCTCATCTCGTTCTGGGGTATTCGCGCCCACGTACCGCACGCGATACTCTGTGCCACCAATGGTCACATCGATGGTATCGCCATCTATCACGCGCACTACACGCGCTGTATCGCCACTGATATTTCCACCACTGGGCAAATCATCGCACGCCGTTATCAACAACACGAGGGCGACTATCAACAAATAGTATTTGAATCGCATTCATCACAATCCTTTGGGTGATGTGACTGATAAATTTATTTTTATTTTACCGCAAAAATGTAGAAATCTGTTAATTATCGGCTATGATGAAGCAATGTCTTATGTACTTTAGGAGTGTATTCCATGAAAAGAATGATGTGGTGCATTATCATTGCGATGATTGTTGTTGGCACAACTGTCGCGCAACAACCCGAAATTGTGTGGTTCGATGAATGTCAATTCCCCGTACCGCGTGGTGAGGTGGTGGGTCAGACAGTATTATGTGGGGTGTTGAGTGTCCCACAAGATCGTGATAACCCCGATGGATTGTGGATAGAAATCGCTTTTGCCGTGCTGAAAAGCACCAATCCCAACCCCGCGCCCGACCCAATCGTATATTTAGAGGGTGGACCGGGCGGTAGCGCGTTGTCATCCATTGATTATTGGTCGACCTTTTATATGCGCCAAGACCGCGACATCATCATTTTTGACCAACGGGGTGCTGGTTATTCATACCCGCGTTTGGTGTGTGATAATATGGATGTCGAAGCCAGCTTAGAAGACACTCAAGCCTATTTGCGCGATTTAGCCGATTGTCGGGCGCAATTCGAGGCGGATGGTGTGGATATTGGCGATTATAACACCATCAACAACGCCCACGACACCCATGATTTGTTGGTGGCATTGGGCTATCCCCAGTGGAATTTATTTGGTGTGTCGTATGGCACGCGCTTAGCGCTGAATATCATGCGTGATTTTCCGCAAGGCATTCGCAGTGTGATTATTGATGGTGTGTATCCGCCTGTGGTCAATGCGTATGAAGAACTGCCCATTAACGGGTATCGGGCATTTCGGCAATTGTTTGATGACTGCCTTGCCGATAGCGCCTGTAACACTGCTTTCCCCGATTTAGAAGCACGGCTTTATGCCCTGATTGACCGCCTGAATGCCAATCCTATCATCCTCGCCGATGATAGCGAATTGACCGGTGATGGCTTAGCCGATGCCTTATTCAACTTTTTTTATGATACAACCGTCATCCCATATTTACCCCTGATGATCGATGAACTGGATAGAGGTGGTCAAACGATTATCAATGCGCTGAATGATGGCACATTGCCTGCATCTGATGACAATACACCAGAAGATTCGGTCGTGAATTTTGCCGATATGTTCGTTACCTTAGCCGATATGTTGGATGAAGCGGCGTTTTATGATATTTATGATGAGATTGATCAGTGGGATTTGAGCCGAGACGAACTGAGCGACATTCTATATACCTATTTCGATGAGGTTGATGCCGATTTCCTGATGGAATTGCTCGCCGAGATTGCCGATGATGATTTGTATCGCCTATATGTCATGCTCATCGCCCAAGATGTGAGCGATTCAACAGGTATGTTCGATGCGGTTGAGTGTTTCGATGAAATCCCCTTCAATTCGGTGGAGCAAGAGGCGCGACTTTCTGCCGATTTACCGCCCCAACTCGCCTCGTTCATTGCCATGCAATCTCAGGTCGATACTTGTCTTGTATGGCAATCTGCCAAACCACCTCAAAGCGAGACCGAACCCGTATATAGCGATATACCCACCCTCGTGCTGAGTGGCAGTTATGACCCGATCACCCCGCCTGCATGGGGGGTAATCGCCGCCCAAACCTTGAGCAATAGCACGGCGATAGAATTCCCCGCCATTGGTCACGGTGCGGTTGATAGTGCCGATTGTCCATCGGCGATTGCGCGGGCGTTTATCAATAACCCCACCATGCCCATCGATACATCGTGCGTGGCGACCATGCGTGTGCAATTCATCACCCAAATGCCCGATTTATCGGCATATGAGGACTAAATCATCATATTGGGGCGCAATCCGACAGCGCCCCAATGTAGCATGGTATGGATGTGGATGTTTTTTGTATAATCATCAAAAAATAACCAACTTATAATTTATAGAGAAGGATTGTATCACCATGAAGAGAACCCTTTTTGCACATGAGCATGATTTATTCCGCGAAACAGTCCGCCGATTCATCGAGAAAGAGATTAAACCATATCATGAAGCATGGGAACACGCGGGCATCGTCCCGCGGGAACTGTGGCTGAAAGCGGGCAAGGCGGGATTGTTGTGCATGAATGTGCCAGAAGAATATGGTGGGGGAGGGGTGGATGATTTTCGGTATAACCTCATCCTTGCCGAAGAAATGGCATATTCCAACTGCACAGGACCCGGATTTAGCCTGCATACCGATGTGGCTGTGCCATATATTTTGCATTATGCCAATGATGAACAAAAAGCACGGTGGTTGCCCAAATTATGCACAGGCGAACATATCATCGCCATTGCCATGACCGAACCCTCTGGTGGGACGGATTTGGCGGGCATGAAGACCCGCGCCATCCGCGAGGGTGATCATTACATCATGAACGGCTCGAAGACATTCATCACCAATGGCATCAATGCCGATTTGGTGATTGTCGCCTGTAAGACCAATCCCGATGAAGCGCATACGGGCATGAGCCTCATCATGGTGGAACGGGGCATGGATGGCTTTGTGCGTGGGCGCAATTTAGAAAAAATGGGTTGGCACGCCCAAGATACAGCCGAACTTTTCTTTGAGAATGTGCGTGTGCCAGTGGAAAATCGGCTCGGTGATGAAGGCATGGGCTTCTTTTATCTGGTCAATCAATTGCCCCAAGAACGCCTCATCATCGCCGCGGGGGCGATTGCAGGGGCAGAAGCCGCGCTGGAATGGACATTGGCATATTGTCAATCCCGCGAGGCATTCGGCAAACCAATCGGCACATTTCAGCATTCGCGCTTCAAATTAGCCGAAATGAAAACACAAATTCAAATTGGGCGCGTGTTCGTTGACCGATGTGTCGAATTACACTTGCGGGGCGAATTGACTGCCGATGTTGCCGCTATGGCAAAATGGTGGACGACCGATTTGCAAAAACGAGTCCTCGATCAATGCCTGCAATTGCACGGTGGATATGGCTATATGCTCGAATATCCCATCGCCAAAGCCTATATCGATTCGCGTTGGGCACCGATTGGCGGTGGCACAAACGAAATTATGAAAGAACTCATCGGCAAGGCGATGGGATTATAAACGCTTATACGCCACCTAAAGCCTCTAATGTGCTTTTGATCTCTAGTGCTTCTGGCACAGGTGAGGCTTCTAATGCCAAATAACGATTGATGCTCTCTAGCGCCTCTTGGTATCGGCGCAAATCGCGCAAAATTTTTGCGCGGAGCAGATACGCATCGGCGTAATCGGCATAATATTCGATTGCCGAATCGAGGTCATCCAGCGCATCATTCCGCCGATTCAGCGCATATAACACCAGCGCACGCTCATAATATAACCAATATGCGCGTGGATTTTGCGAGATGACCTCGTTATAACGAACCAGTGCGATACGATAATTCCCTTCTTCATATGCGCGTTTTGCCAAAATCATGCCAAATGTATTATTGATGATATTGGTCGGTGTGGGTGATGAGGTTTGATTTTGCATATCGCGTATTTGCATCGCCCCGATAATCATCATGATGAGGATGCCTATGCCAATAATGCCCACCCCCGCATACATGAGGCGTGACCGATTTTTCTGAGCGGATGTGTTCGGTTTGTGGCTGATCGTCTCGCCTAGTGCATGAGCCAGCGCCCTTATAAACGCTTTGACTGATGGATAACGGTCTTTGGGGTCTTTTGCCATGCCCTGTAGCAAGACGACATAAACGGCTGTTGGCAGTTTTGTATCGCCTACCGTATGTGGTGGTTCTTCCATGAGGTGCTTGTGCATCAGGGCATGGGTCGAATCGGCGGTGAACGGCATCTTGCCTGTGAGGATTTCATAGGTCATGGCGGCAAAAGCATATTGGTCGGTGGCGGGTGTGAGCGTTTCGCCTTTCCATTGTTCTGGCGACATATAATTCGGCGTGCCGAGCATAAACCCCGTGTTGGTCAGCGAAAAGTTCTGATTGGTCAATTTTGCCAAGCCAAAATCCACCAGATAGGGGCGGTTTTGCACATCAAACATGATGTTGCTGGGTTTAATATCGCGGTGCAGTATCCCCTTTTGATGGGCATAATCTAAGGCATCTGCCAATGGTGTTAATAGGCGTAATGCCTCTTTTGGCGAAAACTTGCCCTTTTGCAAGAGGCGCATCTCCAGTGTGCCACCTGTGAGCAGGCGCATGACCACATAACTGATGTCATTTTCTACACCGTAATCATGCACCGTGATGATATTCGGATGCTCTAAAGCGGCGATAATTTTTGCCTCTTGGATGAATCGCTGGACGAATTGGGGGTCTTCTACAAATTCGCCTATCAATACCTTGACCGCCACATCACGGTCTAAACTCGGTTGATATGCCAGATACACCGCCCCCATCCCCCCCTTGCCGAGCAATTGCTTGATTTTGTATTGACCAAGCATGGTATTTACTAGCTGATTGACCTTTGCCATTGGCTTATCCACCTTTCCTCGAATAGTATAACCTAATTTCTAATAGACAGTTGTAAATTTTTTGTGACTTATCTGACAT
>PGTJ01000523.1 GCA_002794515.1 Phototrophicales bacterium | reverse complement strand
GGGATATTCTGGCACTCTCACTTCAAATACACATCTATCATCCATGAATGATACACATCCTGATTTGAAGGCGCACACGCCGAAATGAGGTCGCACGCAACGAAACCCGTTGTTGTTGTTCTCGTTAGACGGGGTGTTCCTGTTGCGGTTGGCGGAACGCACGTTATCGGCGGAATTGTTCCAAGACCCGCCACGCAGGACACGGCGCACTCCCCAGAATCCCTTTAAAAAATATTGTAACAACAAATTATGTTTTTAGCCAACCGCCTAATAACTTTCCAATTTCAGTACAGTTTTCAGCGAAAAATCCATATTGGTCATCACTTGTATATTTCAGCGAATTAGCAATACGCATATAGGTGCGTAATTCTAAAAGATGAATGTCAGCTTGTCTCAAATGAGGTCGTTTGTCAGATGATTGTGTTGCATGAAGTAAACACCGATGAAAATTAAATATTGCGGTTTCTATCTCTTTAGCCAATCGAAAGCGTTCATATTTAGGGTATTTCGTTGTGTGTGCCAATAACCACACCATCAATGCTTCGGTTTTCATGAATATCGGCGACTGTGACACGTTTCACCTCCGCGAACATCTTTCGCACCAAACCCCGCGTATTGCCATGCCTTACATGACCCAACCACGACATCACACTGGCACGACCCGCTTCCGCCGTGACTTCACCGCGCAAATAGGCTTTATACATCGCCCGTAATCGTCTTTGATATGCCAAACCTTTAATGCGCTTCAAGCGCCGATGTGTTGGATAGATAGTAAATCCCAAAAATGTCACACCTTGTGTCACAGGACGCGGTTGGGCGCGATTTTCGTGAATCGTCAATCGCAACTTACCCAAATAGGCAATAATAGCGTCGCGCCAATCATGCAATTGCTTTTTATCATCGGCGAATAACACAAAATCATCCACATAACGAATATATCCTTTGCATTTGAGTTGACGCTTCACAAAATGGTCAAACTCATTCAGATACACATTCGCCCAAAACTGGCTCGTCAAGTTGCCAATTGGCAAGCCACGCGGACGATTTACGGCTAATAAATCATCCCCATCAAAATAACGCATGACATACTGTTCTGTTAAGACCCCTGCCCCACTATCTATAATTTTGCCACACAACCGCAACACCGCTTCATCAGCAATTGTACGGGATAAAATATTTTTCAGGATTTGATGGTCTATCGCAGGAAAAAATTGTTGCACATCACACGGCAACACATACTTGAATTTTTGCATGAATTCAGTACAACGCTCAAGCGCCTTATGTGTGCCTTTGCCGACACGATTCGCATACGTAT
>PGTJ01000809.1 GCA_002794515.1 Phototrophicales bacterium | reverse complement strand
CCCTTCACCTTGCATCATAAGGTGTTCATTGTCGATGAAACAACCGTCATCACAGGCTCATTCAACATCTCAAGTAATGCCACGCGTAGCAATGATGAAAATTTGGTCATCATCCAAAGCCCCGATATTGCGCGGTTGTATATCCAAGAATTTGACCGCCTGATGAGCCAAACCCGCCGACCAAATCGTGCCGATATGCGTTGTGGATAGAAAAATCGTGCTATAATAAAATAGTCTTTGTGAAGAGAGGCGTGCCATGTGTGCGCCTCTGTGTTATCAGTGGTTAGAAGGTGGAGTATTTCGGTTCATGTGGAATCAGATTTATTGTGGTGATTG
>PGTJ01000122.1 GCA_002794515.1 Phototrophicales bacterium | reverse complement strand
GAATAATTCGCCCAACCACGATTTGCGCTTCTTTTTATGATAATCACCATCGCGGTGACGATAATCATCATCATCGTCATCATAATCGTAGCGTTTTTGCGGTGGTGGTGTGGTTTGTTGATATTGTGTTGGTTGTTGTGGCATATTCAATCCACCGACATTCGGTTGTGTGGAGCGCTCAATGATTTTATCTAATTCGCCCCTATCCAACCAAACCCCCCGACACACAACACAATAATCGATTTCAACACCATTGCGCTCGGCAATTCGCAATTCATCGCCACCGCAATCGGCGCGGTCGCATCTCACTCGTAACATATTTTCACCTCACATGCACAAATATTACAATACATATCGCATATTATATGTGTGGGTGGGATTGTTGATCCACCTAATCATTGGGGGTTTTGCATCTACATGACAAATATGCCACAATAGGCACATCCCAAGAGAAAGGATTTTTTGACAGATGAAACTGGCTGTATTTTCGGATGTTCACGGCAACTTGCACGCCCTCAAAATGGTCAAAGCCGATATCGAGGCGCATCAGCCCGATTTGATATGGTGTTTGGGCGACCTCGCCTCGCACGGATCTCGTCCATCGGAATGTATCCAATTGATTAAAACATGGCGCGAAACATTTGGCAAAGAACAATTTGTGGTGATTGGTGGTAACACCGACCGCTATGTGGTCACAGGGGAGCGCTTCAAAATGCCCCCGATTGCCGATGAAGGGCGATTTCATCAAGAACTCCAGATGCGACAGGAGGCAGACACCCTGTTGAATTGGGGATTTTCTAAGCTGACGTGGGATGATTATCAATTTTTGGCGGAACAAATAGGCAGAGAAACATCGCATTATGTCGAGGGATATGGCTGGGTGATTGGCTATCATGCCGTGCCGGGCGATGATGAAAAATTCCTCACACCAGCCTCTACTGATGAAGAAATTGCCGATTATTTATTAGATCGAGAAGGCAGGCTGGCTATTGGCGCACATATCCACGCCCAGATGAATCGTCATGTGCGCGGTTGGCAGGTGGTCAATTGTGGCAGTGTTGGCGCATCATTCGACATGCGTGGCAAGGCACAATGGGGCTTATTCACCTTCGCCGATGATGTGGTAGATATTCAGCTCAAGGCATTGGATTATGATATAGAGGCGGTTATCCAAGATGCCCTAGCTGTAGGGTTTCCATTGGTCGATTGGTTATCGAAACGATTGAGGAATGCCTAATGCCCGATAAACTCCCCCAACTATTAGCCGAAATCAATGCCGATGACGGGTATGGTGTGTGCCTGATGGCACAGATGGATGCCGTGCCAGATACCTTGCAATTCATCATCGCCACCACTTATTATGATGAAGCAGTCGGTGGCTTGCGCGCCAAAGCCCGTTACATCCTGCGAGCGATAGGCGTGCAAGAACACCGCATCAGCATGGGCATGTTCCGCAAAGTCGCGGTGCATCACGCCGAAGAACATCCGCTCCTGTATGAATACAATAGCTATCCCACAGGATTATTTTTTAAGGGAACACCCGATGATGTGCATGGTCTGATGGTGGATGTATTCCAAGCATATAGCTCGACATTCGGATTATGGCGACACTTGCCGCAATATCTGAATGTGCAAAAACCGATGCTGGATTTGTTCACCAGTGGTGGCGATTTAGTCGGGCAGATGCCCAAACCCCTCGCCGAGAGATTAGAAAAAGTGCTGATACATCATGGATTAGAGACGAAGGTGCTGGTGGGCGAAAAGCATCAAGAAGCACCCGATATGAAAGCCTTGCTCTTCGATGAGAGTTACATCGTGGCGATTGATTTCAGTGTGGATGAATTGGGAAAAGCATAACCGTATGTGATATGAGCGATATACTCAATATGAATGTATGAAAGAAGACGCGGGCGATAAAACCCGCGTCTTGCACAAACAGGAAGTGAGGGTTATGACGTGATGCTATTCCCCACAAGATAGGGTTTTGCATCGAGCGCCCATTGGCGAATTTTTTCCCAATCGCGGAAATCGCCTTCTGGGGCTTTCATTGCCTTGACTAAAAATCGGACGGGTAAAGATAATCTCGAAAAATCCATTTTGCCCGCGAAATACCCCTCGATAACAGGGTTTATCAATTGGCGCACGGGATCTAAGTATTTGCGAACCGTCTCCCGATTTTCGGGGGTATCATCCGATAAGGTGAGGCACACGGTGAAGAATGCCACAGGCATATTTTGCAATTGGTGCAGGTTATCTTTCATGAATTCGATCATCTCTGGCAACCAATTGCCTGCGCGGATCGAACTCCCTAAAATCACCGAGTCATATGACCGAACATCTGTCACTTCTTTAATCGGTCCGACATCCACATTCAAGCCTTCGACTTGTAGTGTGTTGGCGATGGCTTCAGCGATTGGCGCTGTCCCCCCGGTACGTGTGGCATATGCAACGAGCAGTTTCGGGGTCATAGCTAGTCTCCTCAAACAAAAGCACAGTGTCTTATTTTAGTCAAGCACAAAATCTGACTATTGTGGTCATGAATGATATGTTACAAATATCACAAATTGCCGTCAGGAACAATTTATTTAGCGGGATAGTACAATCAAACCGCTATAGGCATAGAACCCATGGCGGAAACAATTGACGAATTGGATTTCAGTGTTGCACCACCAGCAACACCGACTTATTGCTCAATCAGTCGGACATAGATGGACGAATTCCCCGTCTTTTTTGTGTCTTTCATCTCTAAGTACTTGGGCAACGATTTAGCCAATAAGGATAATGTTTTATAACCATATGTACGGCTATCAAAACTGGGATCAATGCGTTGCAATGCCTGACCTAATGCGCCGAGATGCACCCATTCATCCTCTGGGGCGATGATGTCAAATGCTCTGGACAAGAGTTCGAGCAGTTGTTTGTTTTTTTTTGCATCGGCATCAGGGCTAGATGCTTTGGATAGAGATTTCTCTTGAGCAGGATTGAGATTTTCGACATAGACGAACACATCACAGGCTTTGATAAAGGCTTCGGGTGTCGGCTTTGCGCCAATTCCCATCACAAACAAACCCGACTCGCGGATTCGTGTGCAAAGCCGTGTGTAATCGCTATCGCTCGAGACGATGCAAAATCCCTGTACCGTGCCAGAATATAAAATATCCATGGCATCAATAATCAAGGCGCTATCGGTGGCATTTTTACCAGTTGTATAACGCCATTGTTGGACGGGATGAATGGCATTTGCCAACATCACGTCTCGCCAAGGGGCTAAATTGGGTTGTGTCCAATCACCATATGCGCGACGGTTGGTCACTGTGCCATGACGACTCACTTCTTCGAGTATTTGTGGCATGAACTTGTACTGGGCGTTATCGCCATCAATCAAAACAGCTAAGTTCATTTGAAAAGGTGCGGGTTGAGGCATGATAGACTCCTTGTTGAAATCAACAAATCAATGAGAGATAATTGTTCGATGGAAATATCAGATTCATCATTATCGTGTGAAGAAACAATCGATATGCTCTGTTGGTATCCGACACATCAGGATACAAGTCGCACATACACCCCCTCCAATAAGACATCAATCAGATAACTGTATAATAAACACCTGCTATCGAAATGAAGTTAGCTGATTTATCTCTTATTGAGCGAGCTACTCACCTATATCTTGATACATCAGAGACAAACAGAGCAAATCCATCATCTATTCACATGGTAGGGTACAATTTGATATTGCTATCTAAGATGAAAGTAGCACACAAATTAGATACTTGTCAATCAATTGATCAAAAATATCATTCATTAATTGTCAATAAATTGTAAAAAATATTTAATGATTTCTTTTGACCCCTTGAGGACTTACAAAATTTGTGACATAATGATGATAGTGATGGAATTTCTCCATGCACCTTATCAATAGAATAGGGATAAAACCAACAAAGCGTATGAAATATCAATACCCTTCTAATCACCTCACCCAATCGTTTGGCTTAAGAGATGTGGGCGGTTATGACCGCGAAGAACGCCGTTTGACGGTAGAAACGATTGATAATCATGTATATTTTTACGCCGATGTGGATAGTGACCGTTGTTTGGCACTCATCCGCGCACTCCGCGAGGCAGATAGCGCATTACGCAATGAACACCTGTCGCGTGGTTTAGAAGGGCAACCGCTCACCCCTATTTGGTTGCATATCCATTCGTATGGTGGTGATTTATTCACTGGCTTCAGCATCGCCGACCAAATGAGCATGATAAAATCACCCATCTATACAGTTGTGGAGGGCATCTGCGCCAGCGCCGCTACACTCATCGCCATGAAAGGCACAAAACGGTATATTTTGCCCAGCAGTTTCATGCTCGTTCACCAACTGAGCAGTATGGTTTGGGGGACGCACGAAAACTTCAAAGACGAAATGGCGCTTCAACAAAAAGCGATGGACAGACTGGTCAATTTTTATGCGGCACATTCCAAAGTGGATGCCGATAAAATTCGGAATATGCTCACCCGCGATTTTTGGATGGATGCCGAGATGTGCATCGAAAATGGCTTTACAGACGAGATTTTAACCAAATAAGCACTCAACTATCAAAAAGCACATGCCTCTGCGCGTGTGCTTTTTGATTTTCTCATCCAAAAATTACGAAACATGACAAATTCCTTATTCTCTATTACGCAAAATTACAAAAGGTGTGGTATAGTGAAATTATGGCAATATTGCCAATTTATTGTTGTTGTGTGAAAGGATTTTATCGTATATGCGACGCATCACACTGAGCATAATCGTCTTTGTGTCGTTATTCATCATGCTTGCTCCAGCGCAAGCGGGATCGGTGTTCATCGATCCATCTATCGGTCCACCAGGGACAACCATCACCATCTCGTATTCTGGATCAGTACCATCGCTGGATTATACCTGTAACATCGATGGCGGACCCGATTTGGGATGGGTGCCACAAAGCACTTATTTGTATTATACCGTTCCCGTTGGCACACCTGTTGGAACACTCATTTATATCAATTGTCGTCAATCTTGGATTGACGAACCCGATTATGGCACCGCCGTCTTTACTGTATTCATCCCTGATAGCGATGGCGATGGTGTGACGGATGACAAGGATAAATGCCCATTTGAGTTTGCACAAACACCCGATGGTTGTCCGTTCATCCCTGATAGCGATGGTGATGGCATCGGCGACCCAACCGATGCCTGCCCATATGTCTATGGCACACTGCCCAATGGTTGCCCACCCGATAGCGATGGTGATGGCATCGGCGATCCGACCGACCAATGTCCATATGAATTCGCGCAAACACCCAACGGTTGCCCCGCACAACCCGCACAACCGACCAATCCTCCCCGCGCAACCGTTGTGCCAGTCACCCAACCCGACCAACCGGTTATCACCGAACAACCGCCCAGCCTGTTCTTCGACCCCAATTTGACCATTTTGATGGATGCGGTGTTCGGCACTTGTAGCGATTTGCGTCCACAAGCCAACCGGTTGCCGATTGGGGCATTGTTGCGAATTTTGGCGACCAGCGACCCATGTCGTACGCTGACCATCGCCCTGCGCGATTTTGCCTTTGGCACATTGCGCGATGGCGAGGTGAAAATCATCGCCGATGCGCTTGGTGGTGGTGGCATGGACGACACATCGTGTGGAATCGGCATGTTCATCCCCACGACCGAATATTTGCGGATGCTCCGTAATGCCTATCGCTTATTCCCGACCATGGCAAGTCAGATAGATGCCGCCGTCATGGCGCTCTCAACCGCCGCCGAAGGCACACCAGAACGGGATGTGTTCTGTGCATTTATGGCACTGAACGGCACGGGCATGGATTTCGGCTTCCCCAGCTCATTGAATGATGGACATCGCCTTATCATTGCCGCGGCGGAATGCTTGTCCAGCTATCCCGAAGATAGCGAATTGTTCCTCGTGCGCTCCATCATCGCCAACTTCCGCGATTACGGCTATAACGCGGGCATGTTTCTCCGTGCGGTGAATGATCCATGGGCGCATCCCACGATGTGTCAAATTTTCTATGAATGGCAGGATTATATCAACACCCTCATGGTGGATGAGGCACAATTCATAACCATGCTCGTCCGCGATTGTGGTATCAATTGGTACAACTTTGTGCTGTTCAATAGCGCAGGCGAAGTGACCATGAGTGGCTCGGCGGCAAAAGCGCTCGACCTTATTCGTATCGTGCCACAAGATGAGATGTACGCGATATGGAACAATCCGACTTGCGAGAACATCTTCAACAATCTGACGGTATGGGCGGCAACGCTCTTCACACCCGAACATAGCTGGCGCGATGACAAACCATCGGAGGGCATGGGCGACCAATTCGGTAGTCCGATGATTGATCCTTATAATTGGGGTAGCAATCGCTTCAGAGTGCCGAACTTAGTCGACCTGATTGGCGGGACGATCATCCCAATTCCATATCCACCGACGACTTTGGCGGGATACGTCTTTGAAGATATATGCGATGAATCGGCAGTACAACTGGATTTCCGTGCGCCACTACCAACGGGCTGTATGGAAATTGGACCGCGCCTAATATCATCAAATAATCATTGGGATGCAGGTGAACCACCGATCGGCGGGGTTTACATCGAACTCATCCCTAACGATACCTGTTCTGGCGAACCGTTGTATACCACATCGCCCGATTCGAGTGGCTACTTTGAGTTCCCCAACATGGAAGCAGGCAATTATTCGCTGGTGATTGATGCGAACCATCCTCTCAATGTGCCAATATTGGGACCTGGCGAGTGGTCATATCGTCGTGGTGAGGGTGTTACGCGATATTGCACGATTTATCGCCTACGTGGGCAAATTATACCACTCATCGGCATTGGATATAATCGATTTGGCGGTCCTATACCCGGTAATACCAGCGAACCGCAAGTGATCGTGACATTGCCACCAGTGTTCATCAATATGCCTCGTGTGAACGATGGTAGCGAGGTCAGTTGGCGACCACCACCCATCCCACCACATGAAGCCTTAGCAGGTGGTTTGCGATATTCCCCACCACCCAATGTCGATTTAGACACGGCGGTCAATGGGTTATCGAAACGTATCCGTTGGGAAGATTTCCGATTTGAGATGGATACGCGTGGCATATTGATTGGTCAAAGCGAACCGAACGCATTATCACGCATGTTCATGGTACGAGAT
>PGTJ01000500.1 GCA_002794515.1 Phototrophicales bacterium | reverse complement strand
TTCATCATATTGCCCGCGTCAATCGCACCACCACCAGCGCCTGCGCCCACCACTTGGTGCAATTCATCGATGAATAAGATGATCTCGCCTTGTGCATTTTGCACCTCTTCGATGGTGGCTTTGAGGCGTTCTTCAAACTCCCCTCTGAAGCGGCTACCCGCCAACATCCCAGGCAAGTCGAGGCTGATGACGCGCTTATTATGCAACACCTCTGGCACATCATTATTGACGATGCGTTGTGCCAAACCTTCGACAATGGCGGTCTTACCCACACCCGGCTCACCGATGAGGACGGGGTTATTCTTGGTGCGCCGACTCAGAATTTGTATCACGCGCAAAATTTCGGCATCCCGCCCGATAACCGGGTCGAGTTTGCCTTCCATCGCCATGCGCGTCAGGTCGCGGCTATATTTTTCCAGTGTGCGATACCGACTCTCAGCTTGGGGGTCGGTGACACGTTGCCCGCCACGAATGTCTTTGATGGTATCCATCACACGGTCACGGGTGATGCCGTTATCGCTCAAAATTTTGGCGATAGGTGTGTTGCGTTCTGATAAAATGGCTAAAAAGATGTGTTCGGTGCTGATGTATTGATCATTCAGGCGATTTGCCTCTTCATTGGCGAGGTCTATCACCCGTTTGACACGAGGGGTGATGAACACCTGTCCTTCACCACCGCCATAAATGGTGGCTTTGGGGCTGGCTTGTAAAATATTATCTATCCGCGCACGGAGCAGGCTAATATCCACAGCCATGCGTTCTAAAACTTGTGGAATGACACCATCGGCTTGTTCGAGCAATGCCAATAGGATGTGTTCGGTATCGACTTGATTATGCCCGTAGCGTTGCAAAATCTCGTAGGCACGGGCGGCGGCATCTTGGGCGCGTTCTGTGAATCGGTCAAAACGTATCATGGTCTTTTCTCTATCTCTCAATGTTTTTTTCTCATCATTTTACCGCCTTTTTGCAAATTCCACACGCATCGGCGGTATATCGTGGGCATGATGATGGATACCCACTCATGTTTATGCTATCTCGGTTATATAAGAAATATGTTCACAAGTCGTAAAAAATTTTGTAGAACTTTAGCAGGTCATATTCCGCTATAATGAGGTCATGTTTATCGGGTGCTATCAAACACAGAGGTATTCTCATGAAAAAGAATGGGCTTATTATGTTGGGGGGGATTGGGCTGTTGGTGTTGATTGGTATTGCCGTGTTGGTGTTGCTCAATTCGCGTCCATTGACCGATGCCGATTATATCGAGCAACTTGTGCCACCTCGTCATTTTCCAAGTGATGTGTGGACGCGCAAACAGGCAGATGCCGAGAGCTTTAGCCGTACCACTGTGGAACTCAACCGCCAACAACCGACCAGTTTGGTCTATTTAGACTTTTTGCGCTTCGATGCCAGCACACCCCAACCCGAAACGGCGCTCATCGCC
>PGTJ01000223.1 GCA_002794515.1 Phototrophicales bacterium | reverse complement strand
GAGGTAATATCACGCACATGAAGCAGAGTGGCAGGTCGGTCGCCATACAAAATTTGGCTGGCACGAATTTCAACGGGGATAGCCCGCCCATCTTTGGTATAACTCAGGCTTTCGAGGACATAACTCTTGTTATCGCTCACATCAAAGAAATCAATTTCGATATTCGCCCGTTTTTCGGGTGGCACAAGTTCAATCACATTGATGCCAATCAGCTCATCTTTGGTCATGCCATGCAACAAACAAGCGGCTTCGTTGACATCTAAAATATTGCCATATTCGTCTTCGACAAATACGGGGTCGGGCGATTTTTCAAATAAATCTCGAAACCGCGCTTCGCTCTGTATAATCTTCTCTTGGGCAACTTTGCGCTCGGTAATATCACGGAATGTACCTGTGATAAAGCTACTATCACCCACATGCACTTCGGTGATGATGACTTCTAGCGGGAAGGTACTCCCATCGGCGCGTCGCCCATATAATTCATGATATTTATCTGATTGGATGAGATCGGGCAAAATAGATTTGAGGTAGCCATCGGGGGTCTGTCCATCTGGCGGGGCAACGAGTTGATAAACCGCACTGCCCGACAATTGATTGGGGGAATATCCAAAAATTTTTTCGGCGGCGGGGTTAATGGTGAGAATAGTCAATGCGTCTTTGGTGAAGGTGACAATGCCATCCATCGCCGTTCTGACGATCGCTTCTGTGCGCTGAATCGCCTCTTCTAGCGCATTCATCACACTGTTATAACGCGAGGCAATCTGCCCGACTTCTGTGAAGGGTTCGACAGGCACGCGCAGGCTCAAATCGCCCGTTTTTGATTGTTCATCCATGACGGTGAACAATTCAAGGAGTTCATTACTCGCACCGTGTTCAGAGATATTCAAACCAATATGTTCTTCTTCTGCGCTCACACGCAAGGGGAATATCCGATTAATGGTATAAGCGATGATGAATGCCACGCCAAATGTCCACAAAAAGCAAACGATAATGCCAACCAATTGGGCGATGATTTGGTCACCACGCGACAGTCCCGTGCCGAGCAGAAGCGGGTCGCCAAAAATGCCAACGGCTAAAGTCCCCCATATGCCTGCACCCAGATGGACGGGAATGGCGCTGACGGCATCATCAATCCGCAAACGAATGAGCAAAGCATCTATAGCGAGCATGACCACTGCCCCACCAATGCCGATAAGCGCCGCCGATACCGTGCTAACAGCATGACAATTGGCGGTGATGGCGACAGCGCCCGCTAATACACCATTCAACACGAGGTCGATCTCGGCACGTTTGCGGATTATCCAACCGATCAACAATGAACCGACCAAGCCGAATGAACTGGCGACAACCGTGTTGACAATCACTCGCGGCACTTGGTCGTTAATGCCCAGTGTGCTACCGGCATTAAATCCAAACCAGCCAAACCATAAAATCAATACACCCAATGTTGCCAATGGCACATCAGAACCGTGTATTTTTTGCGGTGGTTTGCCTTTTGGAAAACGCCCAGCGCGTGCGCCGACAACCAATAACACCGCCAGCGAAATCCAGCCACCAACGCTATGGACGACCGTAGAGCCTGCAAAATCGACAAAGCCGATCTGACCCAGCCAGCCACGCATTTCGCCGATGTTGATTCCATTCCATACCCAATGACCAAAGACAGGATAAATAATCGTTGCGCCGACAAATGCCAAAAATAAATATGAGCCAAATTTGACCCGTTCAGCAATTGCCCCCGCGAGAATAGTCACCGCCGTCCCACAAAACATCACCTGAAAAAAGAAAAAGGCGATGGTCTCTGGTGGGGCGCTGGTGAGGTCGATGCCAAATTCGCTTGTGCCGATAATCTGATTGCCAGATAACCCAAACATGATGCCATAACCCACCAGCCAAAAAAATACAGTGGTGACGGCGAAATCGGTCAGATTTTTGATGGCAACATTGATATTATTTTTTCTGCGGGTCAGCCCTGCCTCTAAGCATAAAAATCCTGCCTGCATCAGAAAGACGAGACAAGCAGAGAATAATAACCACATGGTATTAATGGCAACAGACGGGTTATCCATAACTAAATCCTTCAACAAATACACTATAAGGCTCTGGCGTTATCAATAATGCGTTGCAACACAGCTTTTTGTGAGTCATTCACCGCACCAGCCGCACCATTCAATAACGACTCGGCATCGGCGATAATCGAATACACAAGGCTATCGGCAGATACAGTGCTATTAAACCGTTTATATTTATCGAGTGTGGCGCTCACACGGGCTTTGAGCAAGACTGGGTTAAAGGGCTTGAAGAGATAATCTTCCGCGCCCAATTCGATACATTTCACCACACTATCGAGGTCATCCACCGCCGAAATCATAATAATCGGCACTTGGCGCAAGGCAGAATCGGCTTTAGCGGTCTCTAATACTTCGTAACCGTTCATCTTGGGCATCATAATATCGAGCATGACTAAATCGTAACGAAAGGCACGCATCATCTCGAGGCAACGTTCACCGTTATCTGCCATTTCGACATGATAATTCAATTTTTGTAACCGCCGCGAGAGCATATCGCGGTTCATCTCGTTATCATCAACAACAAGGATATGTGCCGATTCGTCAGACATATCGAATCTCCTCAAGTTATAAATCTTGAAATCTGTTCTATCTATTAAAGATACACCAGAATTGATTTTTATGCCCGTTTTTTATCAGTTTATGCAAGTTTCGTGGTGATGCGTCATAATAGTGGCTGTATGGTTATATATTGAAAAGGAGCGGGCAAAATGCCGACTATATTTTCTAAGATTATCGCCAAAGAATTGCCGTCTGAGATGGTGTATCAAGATGACCTCGTGACCGCCTTTAAGGATATAAACCCATTAGCACCCGTTCACATCCTCATCGTACCCAATAAAGAAATCGCCACTGTGGATGATGTCGAGGTAGATGATGAACCCATATTGGGACGGATGTTCACCGTTGCCAAAAAAGTGGCACGCGATTTAGGCATCGCCGAGAGTGGGTATCGGTTGATTGTGAATTGCAAACAAGATGGTGGTCAGGAGGTGTATCATCTGCACATGCACTTGGTCGGTGGCAGGCGCTTAGGGCGGATGTTGGCAAAGAAAGAGGATTAATCAAAAAAATTTAATCGCCAGATGCGTAGTGCATCTGGCGATGTTGATCATCAAGTTATTGGGCTTCGAGCAGATGATGATGCGATTTAACTTTCTGGCGTGCTTTCTGCTTCGGCGGTCATCTCGGCAGTGGGTTCTGGTGTGAATTCATCCACAGGGGTGGCATCAGGTGTCACATCCACAGATGGCACATCAGGAACAGGTGTGGCGAGCGGAACAGCAGTGCGTCCAGATTGTTGATAGGCTTGACGCACTTGGGCTTCAAACATGCTGGGACTGTTTCCACCAGTATACTCTGTGCCTTGAATGAAGGTACGGGGCGTGCCCGTTATACCCAATTGCAAGCGCAAATCACTGGCACGGTTGTAAAGCGCATAAGTATCACTGCTACCAATACAACTACGGAATTGTCCGACATCCATGCCTAACGCATCTGCCCCTGCAAACATCCGCGCCTGACTAAAGGCTTGGTTAGCATAAATCTCTTGCCACGAAAATAACACATCGCTATATTCAAAAAATTTACCCTGTGCGGCGGCGCATAATGCCCCGCGTGCCGCACCATTGCCATTGGGGATTTCGCCATTTTCTTGTGGCACAATCGTATAAGACATAATGCCTTCACGAATGAGTTTGAGCATCACATCCGTTACAGCATTATGAAAATCTTTACAACTGGGGCAAGCATAACTGGTATACGACACCACTTGGACGGGCGCATTGGGGTCGCCTAACATGGGCATCCCGTTACCGAGATTGGTTGTCTGAGGAATACCCGCATAACGCTCTATTGTGCCATCAGGAATTGGGGCTTCTTGTGGCAAATTAGAAATAAGATAGATACCCGCCACAACGACAACAAGCACCACTGCGACAATCACCAAAGCGGTATTGCGCTGACGGCGTTCTTGTTGCTTACGTTCTTCACGGCGTTCTTTGGTCGCACGGGCATTGGATGCGGTCGTTGTGGATGTGGTGGTCGTTATGGGTTTTGTTGGGGTGGTCGGTTGTGAGGGAGATGGCTTTTTGCCACTTCCCGATGCACCTGACTTCTTTTTACTATTCGACATTTCAAAGAAACTCCTGACGAATCAAAATAAAATTGCGCTTCAAAGGTGTTATTTCTAACATGAGTTTACATGACGTTACGCAAATTTCAACACAAAAGTTTTTTGGCGCAATGGAATGTGATAGACAATGACATTCATCACCTTTTGCAGTACAATTAAACCATGTGAAATCGTAATCCCTCAAGCAATCACACAAAGAGGTAAAAAAATTTATGAACGCATTGAATCCTTTCGGCGCTCGTTCGACATTGCAAGTTGGAAACGAGAGCGCCATTGTTTACAGGCTCGATAGCCTCATCAAACAAGGCATCGGACATGTGGATAAACTCCCTTTTAGTATGCG
>PGTJ01000524.1 GCA_002794515.1 Phototrophicales bacterium | reverse complement strand
ATACCCCCCTGATTAATTATTTGCCCAATCGCTGGCGTAATAAACTCGCGCCACATGTCCGCGCTTATACCAAACGTAGCCTAAATCAATTATTTGCGGGTTTACCACTCAAAAAAGTGCATCATCGTCGTATTTATGGCGGGTACGATAACATCATCGCCAAAATTGGTACGCCTGCCAAATGGGTGCGCGATTTTCTGTATTTGGGTGAAGGCACACCATTCGATACGTGGGGATTATCGCACTTTGTGGTACTCGAAAAAATTGGTTAGCCTATTTCTTGTTAATTCTGTGTTTAATCGACCCACACAGGCAAATTGCCTAATGCCACGACATGTGTCCATTTTTGAGGGTCGCCTTCGGTAAAAATGGCGGCGATTTTGACCACTATCCCGCCCGCTTTCTCGATGATCGTTTGCATCCCCATCAGCGTACTGCCGGTCGAGATGACATCATCCAATAACAAAATACGCTTGCGATTCACCAATGTCAAATCTTTTTCGTCTAAATATAGGGTTTGTGATGAGCCTGTGGTGATGCTGTTCGTCTCGGCTTTGATTGCCTCGCCCATATAAGACCGATACACCTTGCGGAGGACGACATAGGGTTTTTTCATGTCGACACTCATCTGATATGCCAGTGGGATGCTTTTCGCCTCTGCGGTGACGATGACATCAAAGCTGGTGCGGTCTAATTTTTGGATTAACGCGGTGCTAATCGCTTGGACAAATTCGGTATCGCCCAAAATATTGACGATGGCAATCCGCACATTGGGCGCGACTTCAAACAGGCGTAAATCACGGGCAATACCATTAATCTCGACACGATATGTTTCTGGATGAGACATCAATAACTCCTATTTTATGGGTGATAATTTCCATCATGAAAAATCAATTTTTCATCACATATATATGCCACATCACCGACACTGATTTGTTTTGGGGTATCCATATTTTCGCCACCCATCATCGTGCCGTTGGTGCTACCCAAATCTTCGAGGTATAAGTGTTCCTCTTTGCGGATGATTTGGCAATGAAAGCGCGATACACCCTCGACATTCATCACAATATCATTTTGGCTAGAGCGCCCAATGCGGATCAAATCCCCTTTCAGCACAAAGGTGATGCCGTTCCATGTGGCATGTGTCGGTGTGACACCCGGTCGTTTTTCGATTTTTGGGGTGCTATCGATTTGTTCGCTATCGACCTTATCCATCGATTGGGTTTGACGTTTTTTCTCTTGTTCGCGCAAGCGCAACATGACGGTATCTTCATGCCGACTGGTCATGGTATCAAACGATTGTGATGACATGGTT
>PGTJ01000146.1 GCA_002794515.1 Phototrophicales bacterium | reverse complement strand
ATGTCCCACCATCGCCTGTGTCCGATAATCCCCTGCTACAAATTCAAGGGGTGCGCGGGACGGCGCGGGTGATTTGTTTTTCGCCCCGCCACGACTGGACATTGCCCGAAATGCCCCTGCCCGATATTCGCCATGTGGTGGATGTATGGGCAGAGCAAACCGCCGAACTGGGCATGACTTATCAATGGGTGCAAGTTTTCGAGAACAAAGGCGAAATTATGGGGTGTTCTAATCCGCATCCACATGGGCAAATTTGGGCGTTAGATGCGCTTCCTAACGAAATTCACAAAGAGGAATTGTATCAGACGACCTACTTTATGGCGCATGACCGCCCGTTATTGCTCGATTACGCCGAATTAGAGCTGGAACGCGATGAGCGTGTGGTGCTACAAAATGAGGATTGGGTGGTGGTCGTGCCGTTTTGGGCGATGTGGCCCTTCGAGACGCTCCTCATGCCACGTCGTCATGTGTTACGCTTGCCCGATTTGGATGATGGTCAACGCGATAACCTCGCCGACATCCTCAAACGCCTGTTGACCAAGTATGATAACCTATTTGAGGTGTCATTCCCCTATTCGATGGGCTGGCATGGTGCGCCATTCAATGGTGAGAGCAATTATCATTGGCAATTGCACGCGCATTTTTATCCGCCGTTGTTGCGTTCTGCCACCGTGAAAAAATTCATGGTCGGTTATGAGATGTTGGCAGAAGCCCAACGCGACCTCACACCCGAACAAGCCGCCGAGCGTTTACGCGGGTTATCCGAAGTTCATTATAAGCAGTCATAAACTCAAACATAGAAGGATAAATACAAATCATGTCTCCGCAGGAAATTGTCAAGCAGACCTTTATTGAAGCCTATGGCGATAACCCACTGGTGATTGTTCGTGCGCCCGGACGGGTGAACCTCATCGGTGAACATACCGATTATAACGATGGATTTGTCATGCCGATGGCAATTGAATACGCCATTTGGATTGCCCTACGCCCGCGTGAAGACCGCCAAGTGCATGTGCAGGCGTTGGATTTTGATGCCCATATTCACTTGGATTTAGATGCGCTATCTAAAGGGGCAATTAGCCCCGCCGAATATATCAAAGGGGTAGCATGGGCATTGATGCAAGAAGGATATCCCCTCAATGGTTGGGAAGGGGTGATGAAGGGGGATATTCCCATCGGTGCAGGGTTATCGTCATCGGCGGCGTTAGAATTGGCAATTGCCCGTGCTTTTTATGAGGTGTCTGAATTTGACTGGGATCCCAACCACATGGCACGCCTCTCACAAAAAGCCGAAAACGAGTGGGTCGGCATGAAGTGTGGCATTATGGATCAGATGATTTCTGCCAATGGCAAAGCCGACCATGCTTTGTTAATCGATTGTCGTAGCCTCGAAACACGCCTCGCACCCTTGCCCCCCAACACCCGTGTGGTGGTGATGGACACCATGACACGGCGTGAATTGGTCGAGTCTTTATATAATGAGCGCCGTCAACAATGCGAAACGGCGGCGAAATTATTAGGTGTGCCTGCCTTGCGCGATGTATCCAGCGCCATGCTCAAAGCCAATGCCAAAAAATTAGACCCCGTCACACTCAAACGTGCCACCCATGTCGTCTCTGAGAATGAACGCACACTCGAAGCCGTTGATGCCATGTTGGCAGGGGATGCCAAGCGACTGGGTACTCTGATGTATCAGAGCCATATGAGCCTGCGCGATTATTTTGAAGTCACTAAAATGCCTCATCGTCCGTTTGATGCGTTAGATATTATGGTACAATGCGCTCGCAAACACCCCGCTTGTTTTGGCGCTCGCATGACAGGCGCGGGGTTCGGTGGCTGTGCGGTGGCATTAGTGAATAATGATGCCGTACACAATTTCTGTGAGCAAACTGCCCAGTTATATGCGGAACAGACGCATATCGAACCTAAATTATATGTGTGTTCGGCGGTGAATGGCGCATTTTGGGCAGAACGCTTCATGAGCTAAATATGCTAATCCTCGAATTTTTTGTTCGCCTATCGCTATTTATTATTGGTGCATGGGTGGTGATTTGGACACTCATCCAAGCCATCCGCACCTTTATTTTACCCCGTAGCCAAAATGCGGTGCTGACGCGCATCATTTTCATTAATATGCGCCGATTGCAACAATTCTGGATGAAGCGCATGGTGACATATGAACAACGCGATAGAATATTGGCATATTTTGCCCCATTCGCCTTGTTCGTTATGCCATTGGTGTGGTTATTTCTGACATGGATTGGCTTTGCCCTGATGGATTTTGCCACATCCATGCAATTGAACTTACGGGAGTCGCTCATCATGAGTGGGTCATCGCTCATGACGTTGGGATTTAAGTTCGATGATGAACCCCAAATTATCGTCCTCGCCTTTTTAGAGGCGGCGTTAGGCATGATGCTCACGGCATTGCTCATTGGTTATTTGCCCACGATGTATAGCGCTTTTTCTGCCCGCGAAAAATTTGTCTCTAAACTCGAAACACGAGCGGGCGCACCACCATCGCCAACTGTCATGCTCATCCGTCTATATCGGGTAGATGTGTTATTAGATGTGGCGCTCATGCAAAATTTTTGGTCTGAATGGGAAGATTGGTTCGCTCAAATCGAAGAAACACATACCTCGCTCGCGCCACTCAACTTTTTTCGCTCGCCAAAGCCACATCGCTCTTGGATTACCGCATCTGGCGTGATTTTAGATAGCTTTTCGCTCATGGTGGCATGTATCGATAAACCCTTCTTCAAGGGGATTGGTGTTTCTATCCGTGCTGGATTTATCGCCCTTCGCAGTGTGGGCGATTTTTTTGGCTTGGAATATCCCCAAGATCCACATCCATCAGACCCGATTAGCATAGACCGTTACGAATTTAATCGGGTATATGATGAATTGTTGGCGGAAGGTATCCCATTATATCCAGACCGCGACCAATGTTGGCGCGATTTTGTTGGATGGCGGGTGAATTACGATTCGGTATTGCGTCAATTGGCAGAAATTTTATATGCGCCATATGCCATGTGGGTCAGCGACCACATTATAAATCCCGATGGGACAGATAAGCGATTGCGACAACGCACGCAACAACACCAACGCCGCTCATAATCGACGGATGGTGATGAATCGATACGATACATACCCCATCACACCATCCATCCATACCCCATAAAAACCACTATCTTCATCAGCTATCCGATAGGGTATGTTCGGTTGTAATCTGCCAATAACCGCACCATCTGCCGATGGTGTGGCAGTGATAGGGGTTATGTTATTCACAAAAATAGCGTAGTCGCCGATTGGCGTGGCGGGCGCAGGCAAAAATCCGCGCCATTCAGCAATACGCGGGCGCAATATATCCAATGATTGCGTCCCATACAACACGCTCGGCTCGATATGCGAATTTTCGACAAATTCATTCCAACTGACCACCAAAATCACCTGACTATTGGTGGCAACGGCGGCATCCCATGCTCGCGCCAAAAATTGACCGTTGGCTCGGTCTCGGCGTGAAGTCGGGTTGGGGCGGTTGGTCGCACGGGCGATTTTATCTTCATCCCACCCTGGCGAAATGCTGGGCAGATAATATCTGCCACCGAATGCGGTTATCAGGTTGCGCTCGGCGATATAAAAATTTTTGTCGCCATTCGCCCACGCCATATTAAAGGCATACATGCCGTCCATTGCACCATCATACAAACAACATGCGCTCAAGCCTTCTGCTAACCAAATGGTTTGATGATTGGGGTCAAATTCCGCCCGTAAATCACGCCAAAACCGATTCCCAAACCCCGCCATATGCTGAAAGGCGAATAAAATTACAGGCTTTTGGTCATAATATAGATAAGCAGGATGATGAACGCCTTCATCCATCAACCAACGCAAAGAACGGGCTATATCGGCATAATTTCGATGAAAATCGCCAACATAAATATCCACCGCCACACCAATTTTGAAGCCGTGTTCATGAGCGCGATTGAGCATGTTGATGAGGGCAGGGGTGGTCGTGACCGTCTCATCTATCCCGAACCAACTGACGATGAATGCCGAAATCCCCGCACTTTTGGCTTGTTCGATGTGCATTGCGGCGACATCGGGCATCTTGGAATTATACAAGCCGATGATGGGCGTATCATCTAATACCGATTCTTGCCATGCCCAACTGTCTTCACCTGCCCAAAAACTCAGGTAAAACGCCCATACTTGGCGGGTATCGGCGATGGTCTCTTCGATATGGGTGATATGGGCATGTGTTGGGGATGATAGCAAAAAGGGGGTAAAAAATAGCAAAGTAAGGGCTTGCCATGACAAGCCCCTACGGGTAATCGGCATATCCATATCAGATATTACACCTTCCGCGCCACACGGTAATGAATGGGTATCCCCAACATCAGTCGTGTTTGTGCTTCGAGCGCGGGCAGAATCGTCAAGATGACGGTCGTGAAGGGCATAATCACAAAGCTAATAGCCGTGATGAGGATTTCATCTACCCGCCATGAGTCTTTTGGTGGGCGCATCCGCATATCCATCACCCAAAATAGGAAACTGGTCAGGATGATGATATGGATAACCGCTTGGAGCAGATTAATCTGATACGACACAATCCCAGTCGAGATATATTGCGGATGCAAAATGAGCGCCAATTGCACACCCAAATTGGTCATAATCCAACCCGTTGTGGAGAGGGCATGATTATGCAACACATGCCAAAAGATGCTCAGTTTTGGCAAAAGGGGCATCTTCGGGTTTTTTGTGCTTTGCTCAATGATATAACCGACATCTTCTGCGCCCCACATGTGGCGTACACTTTGGTTATATTGACTGCGGAAAGCATCGATGAAGGTATCACCAACCGCCGCCGAATAACCCGAAAATGGCAATAAAATCGGTTGCAAATCCATATTGCCTTTGCGCTTGAAATAACATTTGAGATACATATGCCAATCTTCGGGGATGACATCGGTATCCCAATAGCCCGCATCATGTGCCAAGCGGAAGCTGAGTGAATAAGTGCTGAGGGGCATGGGTTTTCTGCCCATCAATCCCGATAGATACCATGCTGTAGAGTAGGCATGGAGATAAGTGAAGAAGGGATGCACCTTCCAGATGTTGTTATCGTAGCGAATGGGTGCTTGCCACATTCGATTATACCGAATATCTTTAGGCGCAGTGGCAAAGTGATAGGTGACTGCCTCTAAATAGCGTGGATGAATGAGCGAATCCGCATCCATGATGGTGATAACCATATTGTTGATGTCGTATCCATGACCCAGCACCAACGCTTTGTATGCTTCGCGTCCTGCCCATGCTTCATTGGATGATTTACCAGGCACTTCACCAGGGATGTCTTTGGGATGGAAGGTGGTCATCATGTGCAAAAAGCGCGACTCGAACGTCACGGTGAGCGATTCTGATTTTGCCAGCGCATCTTTTTCGCGCTCTTCCATTGCCAACACCACACACACTTGTGTTTTGGCGATGGGCGATTCGGCAATACGCGCCAATGTATCGTGTAAGACATTGTAATCTTCTTTATAGTTGGGGATAATCATCACATGAATCACATCTCCCCAAGCGAGGTTGTCGGGGTGGTGATGTTGATGATATTTTGCTTGCCAATCCATTTTTTGCGCTTCTTTGATGAGCATCATACCCCGCAAGGCGAGTATGCCCGCCATCAAAAAGCGACCAGCCATATACATGCCGACAATTGCCGATATCGTGAAGACAAATACTGGATTGACCAGCGCCCCAACCACCATAATTAGCATGGCTGACCACGCAATCCAGCCCGTGATTCCGTCTAAAATGATGCTTTTTTGTGTTGGTGTTTCGTTTTCTAAACCACGTTGTGATGTGGATTGTGGTTTATCCGATATTTCTAGCGGAAAAGATTCCTCTAATAGTGCCTCATAACTCAATAAGTCAAGGTTGCCCATGAAGTTCCCTCGATAATGACATAGATGATAAAAAGTGTGGTGGCATGGAATAAAAGAAAATAATCAAATGCCCATTCAAGAATACAATTTATCAAAATATAAGTATAGTGCCATGCCATTTACTTTTTTCGTCAATATGTCATATCGTTACGCACCATCTTTTAGCATACTCTCATTTATGCTGATTACGCAAGTGGGTATATAAGGGTTTTAAGCGTGTGTACATCTTTTGATAAATATTTGTATATAAATCTTCATATATGACGGTGTGTTGCGGGTTGGGGGTGAAGGTTTTTTCGATGCGGGTCATATTTTTGACGGCAGTATCGAAATCGCTATGCCATCCCAAGCCAACGGCGGCATCTATTGCCGCGCCCAAACCAGAGGTCTCGTAGGTATGTGGACGTGAGGCGGGTAGATTAAAAATATCTGCCGTGAGTTGCATGGCTTCGTCACTTTGCGACCCACCACCCGATATACGCAATTCGGTGATTGCCACCCCGCTACGGCGCACGGTACGCTCTGCCGCATCACGCAAGGCGAAGGCGAGTCCTT
>PGTJ01000693.1 GCA_002794515.1 Phototrophicales bacterium | reverse complement strand
GTGTATGGCTTGCTGAACTTCTTTGAGGTCATCATATAACAATCCCAAATTACCGAACCAAATGCCCATGCCCCGTCTGTCACCAATTTCACGCGCAATTTGCAGTGCGCCTTCTAAATATTCTTTGGCTTTATCATACCGCCCCAATTCGCGCAAAATATTGCCAATATTGCCCATCAAGCCACCTTCGGTAACGCGGTCATTATCTAATCGCGCACAACGAAGCGATTTATTGAAATAATCTAGCGCCCGTTCTGGTTGATTGAGCCGATAATAAATCAGCGCCAGATTACCCAAATGTCGTCCTTCTGCACCATAATCACCCGATGTATGCGCCAATTGCACCGTCTCTTGAAGATAGGTGATGGCATTTTGATATTGATGATTTTTCAGTGCCAGACGCACTTTTCGTAATAATTCGAGTTGATGATTGGGGTCGTTCATTTCTTATGATCATCTTTCTTCTTGCTATCGGGCGGTAAATCGGGCAAGGGTAATACACGCTTACGCGATTTATCAATAAAAATATCTTGGATGAACATCTCCCGCGTGGGTACCTG
>PGTJ01000436.1 GCA_002794515.1 Phototrophicales bacterium | reverse complement strand
GATAAAAATCTTTGTGGATTAAATCGACCTTTGCGCCCGTCACACGCCAATAACGCAACCCACCAACGACCGATTTTTTACGCAATTCCCGATAATCAAAATCGCCCGGATACCCCCAGTCGTTGCTCCATACTTGTTGACCCGTGCGGTTATCACGTCCGATCACCGCCACGCCCGAATGATGCACATCGCTATCACCCACCCAATACGGACGTAGGGTTTTGACATGCTTGCGGATGGGGATTTGGGTCATGGGTGGGGTCATATAGCGCCTTTTTGCCTCGCCATACAAACCCAACACATCACCAGAAGCCACACCAATCGGTTGCCCGCCTGTTATGGGATGGGCTTCGGTGAAAAAATAGATCAAGCCAAAATCGGCTAAGATGCGCTCCATGCCCGGTTTATACGCACATTCTGGCAACCACACCCCACGCGGGGCTTTGCCAAAATAATAGGTGTGCGTTTGTGTAGCATATTTCAGTTGGGCTTTGATGCTCTTATCATCTAACAATGGCAAATACCCATGTGTGGCGGTGCTGGTGATGGTCTCGATATAGCCGTCATCGGCAAGCGCCTTAAATGCGCCGATAAAATCGCGCCCAAAGCGATTATGAAACGATTCTCGCAACCGCTCGTACCATGTTTTATACCATCCCGCCAAATATTTGCTATGGGCATCTGGCGATTTTTCGGCGAAATATGTCATATCATATTCGGCAAAACGAATTTTTTCTTGAAGATAATGATCAAAGTGTTCTAAAAGGGTTTTATTGGCGAATTGTTCGAGGGTGATAGACGAAAAACCCATCGTCAGATGATAGGGGATGCCATCCGTTTTGAGGTCATACAAGGTATTGAGTAACGGTAAATAGGTATCGGCAAGTGTATCATAGAACCATGTTGCACCATAATAACGGTGTGGATGGACATGAGGCAAATGACTATGTAGCACAAATGTGAATTGTCCGATTGCGCCCACCAGAAAAACTCCTCATCAAATTTTTTCGATTAAACAGTCAGCAGAGCGACTTGACCCCATTGTAACGCTAATATGAGGGGGGTGCAACTTTTTATGAGGGGGGTTGACTGATGGGCAAAATGCAGGTCATGGTTGTGCCGACCCCGATTTCGCTCTTCAACACGCTCACATAACCACCGTGTGCTTCGGCAACCTTGCGGGCAATGAACAACCCCTGCCCCAACCCACGCGGGTCTATCAGCTTGCCTTGTGCATTGCGCGGTTCACCCCGATAAAATTGCTCGAAGATGTGGGGCAAATCTTTTTTAGAGATTCCCACCCCATTATCGACCACATCAATCCGCATATAACGATGATCTTGGGCATCGATGCCCGCCATGATGACCACCCGTCCACCATTCTCGGTATAATTCACAGCATTCTGGAGCAGGTGTCCAAATGCCCACCGCAAGCGTTGTTCATCACCATTGAGGCGTAATGCCGATGAATCGCGTATCATGACCATCACCTCGACACGCTTACGCTTGATATCGGGATTTGTGCCATTGACCACCGACCATAATAGCGGTTCAATGAACACCTCATCATGCCGAATATCGAATGTGCCAGCACCTAATTCGGCGACATCTAACAACTCGACAATCATGCGGTCTAAGACATCCACATTGCGGATGAGTGTTTCAAGTGGGCGTTGCATGGCATCTTTGTTATCGGGTGGCAAATGCTTGAGGACATCCGCCATACCTTTAATCGCCGTCATCGGTGTCTTGAGTTCGTGCGAAAGCGCCGTAACAAATTGTGTCCGTAAGCGCTCGGTGAGTGCCTCTTGGGTGACATCACGCAAAACGATGACCGTGCCGATGCGTTCACCTTTGCTATTGGCAACCGCCGCCACTTGCGCCCCCAAAATGCGGTTATTCACTTGCACCTTGTTTGGCTCTGCCAACGGCACGACTTCACCCGCCAGCGCTGTGGTCTGGTTATATGTATCGAATAAGCGCCCCAGTTCGGTATCTCGAAAATTTTTATAT
>PGTJ01000192.1 GCA_002794515.1 Phototrophicales bacterium | reverse complement strand
TCACATCCTTTGCACACAACTTCTAGTAGACCCCGTAACCGAGCAATATGCCATCAACACCCCGTACCACATCCCGAACATGACCCACAGCCTCGATGTTACCCTCCAAGCGGGTGTCACCGACCCCGCCGCCGAAAGTTTATTACGTGCGGCGAATGTATTGGGTATCACGGGCTTGGAACGTGTGGCGACTGGTACACGGTATGGCTTTGCGGATGATTTTGACCATGCAGAATTGATACACCTCGCCAAGACACATTTTTCTAATCCACTTATTCAACGGTATGCGTTGGATACGCCCATAGATCCGCCATTTGTGCCGTATCAGGCGGTGGATGATACCGTCGAATTTATCCCGCTCAAAAATGCCGATGATGCCGAGTTGATGCGTATCAGCACAGAACGCCGTTTGTCGTTGGATATTCACGAAATGCGGGCAATTCGGGCATATTTTGCCGATATAAACCGCGAGCCGACCGATGCCGAACTCGAAATGTTGGCACAAACATGGAGCGAACACTGTGTGCATAAGACGTTTAAGGCACACATCACTTATATAGGTCCCGCGCCCGATGCCCCGCCCGATAGCCCCTCTGTGGAACAAACCGTAGACGGCTTGCTCAAGACCTATTTACGCTCCGCAACCGATAAATTGAATAAAGAATGGGTATATTCTGCTTTTGTCGATAACGCAGGTATCATCAAATTTGATGATGAATATGATGTGGCATTTAAAGTCGAGACGCACAACCGTCCATCGGCATTAGAGCCGTTTGGTGGTGCGAACACAGGTGTCGGCGGGGTGATTCGGGATGTGCTGGGTGTTTCTGCCCGTCCGATTGCCAATACCGATATTTTATTCTTTGGCACACCCGATTTGCCCATGAGTAAATTGCCCGATAATGTGTTGCATCCGCGCAAAGTGGCGCAAGGCGTAGTGGCAGGTATTGAAGATTATGGCAACAAAATGGGCATCCCAACAGTGAATGGTGCGATTTTCTATCACGATAAATACACCGCCAATCCGTTGGTATTTTGTGGTTGTTTAGGGATTTTGCCTCATCATTCGCATCGCAATCAGGCGCAAGCGGGTGATTATATTGTTGTTATTGGCGGGCGCACAGGGCGCGATGGATTGCGCGGTGCAACCTTTAGCAGTATGGAGATGGATAACACCACTGCCACATTATCGGGCGGAGCGGTGCAAATTGGTCATCCCATCCACGAAAAACAAGTGCAAGAGGTGGTTTTACGTGCGCGTGATGCGGGTTTATATACAGCTATAACTGATTGTGGTGCGGGCGGATTATCTTCTGCTGTTGGCGAGATGGGCGCGGATATTGGCGCAATAGTGCAACTCGCCGATGTCCCTCTAAAATATGCAGGGTTGCGTCCGTGGGAAATTTGGCTCAGTGAGGCGCAAGAACGGATGGTTTTGGCGGTCAATCCGCAGAATTGGGACGCATTCAAAGCGATATGTGATGGTCAAGATGTTGAGGCGGTGGTCATTGGCACATTCACACCCACAGGGCGCATGACGTTGTATTATGGCGATAAGTGGGTTGGGGATATGACGATGGATTTTATTCATCATGGTATCCCGCGCCGTCGGTTACAAGCTGTTTGGTCATATACCCACAGCGATGATACAGCAGGGCAACCTGTATCTGATAACCCGACCGAGACCATCCGCAAATTATTGGCGATGCCCTCTATTCGGAGCAAAGAGGATGTCATCCGCAAATATGACCACGAGGTGCAAGGTGGGACGGCAGTTAAGCCATTGGTCGGTGTGGATAATCACGCGCCGAGTGATGCCAGTGTGATTGCACCGTTAGATACGGTTCGCAAAGGGAGCAAAAGAGCGGTGGCGCTCGCCAACGGCTTTAACCCGTTATATGGTGAAATCGACCCCTATGCGATGGCATGGGCTTCGGTGGATGAAGCCCTGCGGAATATTGTCGCAGTTGGCGCAGATCCCGACCAAGTGGCGATTTTAGATAATTTTTCGTGGGGCAATACCCAATTGCCAGACCGTCTAGGCAGTTTGGTGCGCTGTGTGCAAGGATGCTATTCCGCATCACTGGCATATGAAACCCCATTCATCAGTGGCAAAGATAGCCTGAATAACGAATATGTCGGCGAGGATGGTCAGCGCCATGCTATCCCTGGCACACTGGTCATCTCGGCGGTGGGTATCGTGTCAGATGTCGAAAAGACGGTCACGATGGATTTGAAGCACGCTGATAATGCTTTATATTTGATAGGTCAAACACGGTATGAATTCGGGGGTAGCCATTATGCCTTATTATATGGTCAACAGGGTGGAAAAGTCCCACAAGCCAATCCCAATGCTTTGACGATTTTGCGAAAATTGCACACCGCTATTCAAAATGGTTGGATTGCGTCTTGTCATGACCTGAGCGAGGGCGGTTTGGGTGTGGCAATCGCCGAGATGTGCATTGGCGGGCGCTTAGGCGCGACTATCAACATCGCTGAAGAATGGTTGTTATTCAGCGAATCATTAACCCGCTTCATCATCGAGGTGAAGCCCGAATATCGAATGGCGATTGAACAACATTTTGCGGATAGTCAATCATATCTTGGTCAAGTAACACAAACACCAGAACTGGTCATCACTACCAAAGATAGTGTATACCGTGTATCGGTACAAACATTAGAAGCGACGTGGCGTGGTCTGTTGATGCCCAAGCAGGCACACAATCTGCCATATCAAACCACATCCAAGCATGTGTTTGCACGGACCCCATCAACAAAGACGCATAAACCCCGTGTGTTGTTACTCCATGCCAACGGTACAAACCGCGATAGAGATGCGGCACTCGCCTGTGAATTGGCTGGTGGTGAATCACATATTGTCCATATCAATCAAATTATAGCGGGCGATGTGAATATGTTGGATTATCACATGCTGGTCGTCCCTGGTGGTTTTTCGTATGGGGATGATTTGGGTGCAGGGGTGTTATGGGCGCTGGATTTGCGTGAGCGTTTTGGCGATTCGCTCAATCAATTTGTGACACAAGGTCGCCCTGTATTAGGGATTTGCAACGGTTTTCAGGCGCTGGTCAAAGCGGGAATTTTGCCTTATGCCACAACAACCCGTGATGTGACATTGACTTATAACGAACAAGGACGTTTTGAATGTCGGTGGGTATATCTCAAAGTGAATTCGTATAGTCAATGTCTATTTACACAAGATATTGACGAACTTCTATATGTCCCTGTGGCACACGGAGAAGGACGGGTGATAACAAACAATGAATCCACACTCAGTCAACTATGGAATAACGGACTCGCCACACTCACCTATGTCGATGAAAATGGAAATCCCGCACCATATCCATATAATCCAAACGGCGCAATGAGCGACATCGCAGGACTATGCAATCCACAAGGCAATGTATTTGGACTTATGCCTCATCCCGAAAATCACATATTCACATGGCAACATCCGCATTTTAGACGCAGAGAGACAAAAATAACCGGCTTACGTATCTTCCAAAATGGGATAAAATACGCATGACCGAGATTTTTTCGCACGAGACATTTCTAAGCCCATTCACATGGCGCTATGGTGGTGACGAGATGCGTCACTTATGGTCAGACGCACATAAACGCCGTTTATGGAGACGCGTTTGGGTAGCATTAGCACAAGCACAAGTGAGAGCAGGTTTAGTAACACAAGGACAAGTTGATGAACTACGCGCTCATCAGAATAGCATAGATATAAACCGCGCTCATGCCATAGAAGCCGAGATTCATCATGACCTTATGGCAGAACTGCATGTTTTCGCTGAACAATGCCCAAACGCAGGTGGCATTATCCACTTAGGGGCGACCAGTATGGATATTGAAGATAATGCCGATGCCATACGACTAAAGCAGGCGCTTGCGCTCATCATTACCCAAACAGAAAAATTACTGGCATTACTCGCCGATATGATAGACCAATATGCCGACCATGTGTGTATGGCATTCACACACCTGCAACCTGCTGAGCCAACTACCATTGGGTATCGGCTGGCTAATTATGCACAAGACTTGTTGAATGATTATGCTTCTCTTAAACAAGTTTATGCCCAATTACGCGGTAAGGGACTCAAGGGCGCAGTTGGGACTGCCGCTTCATATGCTGAGTTATTGCATAATACATCGCTCACACCAGATGAGCTAGAAGCGGATATTATGCGTTCACTCGAAATCGATCCATTCCTCATCGCCCATCAAACTTATCCGCGCCATCAAGATTGGTTGGTCATGAATAGCCTCGCAGGCATCGCTATGACGGTATATCGATTGGCATTTGATATTCGACTATTGCAATCACCACCATTTGGGGAGTGGGCAGAGCCATTTGGCACGAAACAAGTCGGGTCATCTGCCATGCCATTTAAGCGTAACCCGATTAATGCCGAGAATATCGACAGCTTAGCCCGATATGTGGCGACATTACCCCGTGTAGCGTGGGATAACGCCGCACATTCACTTTTAGAGCGCACATTAGATGACTCAGCGAATCGGCGCATCATCTTTGCTGAAGGATTTTTGGCAACTGATGAAATTTTATCACGGGCATATAAAATCCTAAAAAATTTACGCATCGATGAATATAGCATCCGCAAAAATGTCGAGATATACGGTGTTTTCGCCGCCACAGAACGCCTTTTGATGGAAGCTGTCAAGCGAGGTGGCAATCGGCAAGATTTACACGAGGTCATCCGTGAACGCAGTCTGCAAGCATGGGAGGCTATTCGCAGAGGGGAACACAATCCATTGCGTGAATTACTGATGAATGACACACGAGTATTACAATTCATCTCCCAAAATGAAATTCCTGAATTATTAGATGCCAGTGGGCATGTTGGTACTGCACCACAACGCGCAAAACAGTTGGCACAAATGATACGGGCATCGTTAGAAGGGAGTGCCTAAATGGTGATGATTGACCAATTGTTATCGGCTATTCCTTATGCGTTGGATAGCGTTGATTTAGAGGGTTTAGGTGATAAAATCACGGGCAAAGTACGCGATATTTATGCGCTCGGAGATAAACGTATCCTGATCACAACCGACCGTGTATCGGCATTTGACCGTGTGTTGGGGCGCATCCCTTATAAAGGGCAAGTATTAAACCAATTGAGCCTATGGTGGTTTGAACAAACACAAGATATTGTGAATAACCATGTTATAGCTAGCCCCGATGAAAATGTCACCGTTGCCAAAGAAGCACAACCCGTGCCGATAGAAGTGGTGGTGCGCGGTTATTTGACGGGTGTCACCAGCACATCGATGTGGACAATGTATGCCAACGGAGAACGCACACCATATGGAATTGTCTTGCCTGATGGTATGAAAAAAAATGACCGCTTGCCACAAGCCGTCATCACACCGACCACAAAAGCATCCGATGG
>PGTJ01000030.1 GCA_002794515.1 Phototrophicales bacterium | reverse complement strand
TAGTTACATCCAAAAATTAGTCACCTTGTTTGGTGAATGTTTGCGCGTCATCAAGCCAAGTGGGAGCATTATTTTTAATTTGGGCGATAAGTACGAGAATAGCAATTTGCTACTTGTGCCATATCGCTTTGCTATCGCTGTTGCCGATGCACATCCCCAAGCCCGTTTGGTTAATGCCGTCACATGGGTCAAGCGTAACCCGACCCCGCGCCAATTCAAGCGCCGTTTGGTTAGCAGTACAGAGCCGTTTTTTCATTTCGTCAAGACCGATGATTATTTTTATAACCTTGATGCGTTTATGGTTTCGCATACAGCCCGCAAACCGGCTAAGAATGGACACCGCGATATTGGCAAAGGTTATTTTGAACAGATTGCCCAATCGGATTTATCTCCAGAGCAAAAATCTCATGCCCAACAAGCCTTATATGGGGTCATTCAAGAAGTTCAACAAGGCAAAATTGCTGGTTTTCGGATGAAAATTCGTGGTATTCATTCCGAGCCGTTTGGCGGGCAAGCGGGCGGTAGACAAATACAATTAGAGAAAAATGGTTTCACCATCATCCGCTTGCATGGCAACCCGATTAAGCGAGATGTCATCGAGACGGCTGTTGAATCGCTAAAGGGAAATCCACATCCTGCCATTTATCCGACCGCAATTGTCGAAGAATTTTTGCACTTGCTCACACGAGAGGGGGATGTGGTATTAGACCCGTTCATGGGAGCGGGGTCTACTGCGGTGGCTTGTAAACGGTTACGGCGACATTATATCGGCTATGAACTCAATCCTGATTATTGTGCTTATGCTGAACAACGATTGGCGAATTTAGTGGTTAATTTACCACTTAAATTAGAGGGGTTATCATGAGCAACGGGTATCACCTTTTGAAAATGCTTTATGATGAGGTTGAGATATCAACCAACTATAATTTGTCTGATGAACAAAAGAAATATGTTCAAATTGTTTTAGAAAATGCCGAGTCTCATAAAGCCGTCTTAACAGCACTCATCACATCGCTTACCAAAAAAGTCGAGACCCCAGAACAAGATATTCGTTATCATAAAATAGAATTTGAAGGTGGATATTCTGCCCGAGGTTATGATACCGAATTTATTACCCCATTTATGCGAGATTATTTTCCACGCTTTGCTATGGCGGAATCGGGTTGGTTGACACGTTCTATTGAACAACCTCATCCATTTACGAAGGATTTTACGGGAAGAATTAGGAATTCTGTGGTAAAAGAGGCATTTTTAGCCATTTTGCATGATATCCAAGTCCAATTTAAAAATCCTCATGATTATTTGAGAGCGATATTATTGGGCTTAAAACAATTACAATCTCAAACAGTTACTATCATATTGCCTCAGAAATTACAATTTACCGTTAATCATGTTTTGACTATGCTTGAAGCACATTTTAATTATCCCTATAAAACTAGTGGTGCATCGCGCTTGCCTGTATTGGCTTTATATGCTGTTTATCAGGTATTGATGAAATTGCCTCGTTATACAGATAAACAACTTGTATCTCTCAAAAAGCAAACCACAGCCGATATAAAATCGAAAAGTATTGGAGACATCGAAATTTTAGATGTGCAAGGGCGTTTTTTTGAGGCATTAGAAATTAAACATGGCAAATTGATAGATGTTGGAATGGTTCAAATTGCTTATGAGAAAATTCGGGCATACCCGATTACTCGCTATTATATTTTGACAACAAAAACACCAAATACTTATCAAATTGATGATATAGAGGCATTATGTCAAAGAATTTTATCTGAGCATGGATGTGAAATCATCATCAATGGCGTGATACCAACACTCAAATATTATTTGAGGTTAATTCCAGATATTGGTGAATTTTTATCTCGCTATTCTGCCGTTTTGCAGGATGAATTCGCTTCTGGTTCAATTAAAATGTTACATATTCAACAGTGGTTCAAATTGCTCAATGAATAATTATAATTATATCAGTCTCCCGATGATCTGGCTAAACACATAAAGCGTACTTTCCGAGGGCGTTAAAATGCCCCTGAAAAGAGGCATATCCCTCAAAATTTGACAAAAATAGCCCCTTCAGTGGGCTTTGCCGAATATGAGCCATCGGCTTTGAGCCGATGGACAGGCGATTTTTACATTCCTACCGCTTGATGTATTTATCACGCAGGAGCAACGATAGCGTATAGATGCCCAAATCGAAGTCGTGGCTAAAATCAATTGGCATCAGCCAGTAGCGCGTGGCGCTCATATCGCACCGTTTATGGATGACGGGCAAGACCAATTTGCCTTGGTCGGCAAAATATTCGCGTTCTGCATGGACAATCGGGTCTTTGAGCGCATTCGGCGACATAACCGCCAACATCAACCCACAACGGCGCATGGCATTCCGCACGGCGGTGTGCCATTCATCATCTTCATCGACATCCATCATATCGAGCCACGCATAAATGTGTTGCCCATGTAATGCTTCGCGCAGATTAAATGCAAAGATTTCATCGGCGCGGGTATAACTGATGAACACCCCTTGCATAGCAGAACGGCGGATGTGTTGGGTGCTGGTGAGTTGTGCTACACCCTTACGCAGGTAGGTATCATCAGGACGCGATTGCAACGCTTTGCGGAGGGCGATGCGTTTTTGTTCTGGCGAATTAAAGCGTGAAATCATCTCATCGACATTGATGTTGGGTTTCATGTTAGGGTTGTGTGTACGATTCGTCATAGTATTGATATACATCCCGATTGTCAACCAATTACTAACCCTAATCATACCATAGAATATCCCGATGAAGTGTGAAGATTTGTCGAGTGTTTGTCGTCCTGAACAAAAAACGGGCATGTTGCCCGTCTTTGTTCATCATACCAATAAGCGCATCGGATTTTCGATGAGCGCCCGCAATTCCACCATGAATTGCGCCCCTTCTGCACCATCGCTGACGCGGTGGTCAACGCTCAGGGTGAGGTTCATGCGTTCACCCACACCGATCGTCCCGTCATCCAGCACAATCGGCACTTTTTTGGCGGAACTCACCGCCAAGATACCCGCTTCGGGTGGGCTGATAATCGCCGCAAAGCTATCGACCTGATACGGTCCCAGATTGCTGACGGTGAAAGTCGCACCTTTAATATCATCGGGTTTGATCTTGCCCTCACGCGCCCGCTCGAACATGGCTTTATTCGCCACAGCCATCGCGCTGAGCGACATTTTATCGGCATCTTTTGCCACCACATTCAACAAGCCATTATTGGGCAACGCCACAGCAATGCCGATATTGATGCGCTGGTGACGCACAATTTTATCGCCATAATAATGACTATTCAGGTTGGGGAATTTACGCAGTGCCAGCGCAGTTGCTTTGACAATCAAGTCATTGACGCTGATTTTGGCATCGCCTTCTAAATTGGCATTCAGTTGACTCCGCAATTTGAGCAATGGCGCGACATCCACCGACACCGTGACATAAAAATGCGGGGTCATTTGTTTGCTGAGGATGGTGTTATCGGCAATGGCACGACGCATACGGCTTACATCAATCACTTCCACATCTTCGGTGGGGATAGCACCATAAGTATTGCGCCCGCCGATGTTCACGGTCGGTTGGGCTGATGCAAGGGGGGGGCTGGTCGGTTGTGGTGTGGTGGATGGTTGATAATTCTCCACATCGGCTTTGACGATGCGCCCGCCCGGACCCGTCCCAGCGATGGTTGTCAGGTCTATGCCTTTTTCGGCGGCGATATTGCGCGCCAATGGCGATGCTTTCACCCGCCCTTCGGGGGTGGTGGATGATGTCGCCACAGGTTGCGGGGCAGGTTTGGGTTGTGGTGTGGCGCTCCCATTGGTTTGCGCCGATGATGTTGGCGCAGATGCCGATGCCTCGCCTGCCGCACCGACAATGGCGATAATCGCGCCCTCTTTGAGTTCATCACCGACTTCTGCCTTCAATTCGAGGATCACCCCATCGGCGCTCGATTCGACCTCGACCGTGGCTTTATCGGCATCAAATTCAGCGATAACCTCGCCCGCTTTGACGGTATCCCCGACAGATTTGAGCCAATTGAGCAGTGTTCCATCGGTTGTCAGTTTAATCGCTTCGGACATGTTATATAATCTCCTTCACGGCATTTATGACCTTTTGGGCATTCGGAAGCGCCATCAATTCGATTTCACGGGCAAATGGCAATGGCACATCCATCGCATGAACCCGTTTGATGGGGGCATCCATATAATCGAACATATTCTCTTGCAATTGGGCGGCGATTTCGCTCCCAAAACTATACATCGGGAGTGATTCTTCGACCACGACACAGCGATTGGTCTTTTTGAAGCTCTCGAATAGGGTGGCGGTGTCGAGCGGGCGCAACCAACGCATATCCACCACTTCACACTCAATTCCCTCTTTTTCTAATTCTTTTGCCGCGGCGAGTGACCATTCCACACCCCGCGCATAGGTGGCGATGGTCACATGTTTGCCTTCGCGTTTAATATCTGCCTTGCCAATCGGCACGAGCAGGTCGACATCATCAGGCACAGGACCGGGTTTGGGATATAAGGCGATGCTCTCGGTGAATAACACAGGGTTATCGCTACGGATGGCAGTTTTTAACATGCCCTTGGCATCGGCAGGGGTGGATGGTGTGCCGACATACAAGCCCGGAAAATGGGCGAAAATCGGTTCTGGGGTGTGCGAGTGGGTGGCGGTGGCTTGATTGCCCCAACCAGATGCGGCACGGAAGACCACTGGCACTTTGAATTGCCCATTGAACATATAATGAATTTTTGCGGCATGATTGATGATGGCATCTAATGATAAGAAGGCGAAGTTGATGGTCATCAGCTCTGCCACAGGACGCAAACCCGCCATCGCCGCGCCGACCGCCGCCCCTGCGATTGCCATTTCGCTAATCGGTGTATCGCGCACGCGCTTTTTGCCAAATTCGTTCAATAAACCCATCGTCACGCGATGTGTCCCTTGCCATTCACCGACCTCTTGACCCATGATGAATACGCGCTCATCGCGGAGCATCTCTTCGTATAAGGCTTGGCGCAAGGCTTCGCGCATCGGGATATTTTTTACCGCCATGTGTCATTACTCCTCAACGTAAATATGGGCAATCAAATCTTCGTAAGTAGGGTCTGGGCTATTTAGCGCAAATTCGACCGATTCATCGACAATTTTCACCGCTTCGGCGCGGATTTTTTCTAGTTCTGGCTCGATATTCTTATACTCTTTCTTCAACCGATTCGCCAGCAAGGTGATGGGGTCACGATTTTCTTGATAGTCGCGCAATTCATCTGCGAAGCGTTCTGAATAGGTTTTATCCGATACACCATGTCCCTTATACCGATAGGTGAGCGATTCAATCAATACCGACCCATTGGTGCGGGCATATTCGACTGCCTCTTTGACCGTCTCGTACACTTCGATCACATCCTGACCATTGATGCGCCCCATATCTTTGATGCCATAGGCGATCGCCCGTTTATGCAATTCGGTTTGGGCGGTTGAATCTTCGACTCGTGTACCCATCGCCACGAAGTTGTTTTCGATAATCCATACCACGGGCAATTTCCATGCCCCTGCCATATTAACCGCTTCGTGAAAATACCCGTTATTGGTCGCGCCATCGCCGATGAACGAAATGACCACCGCGCCTGTTTCGTTATACTGCGCTTCGAGCGCGATGCCTGTCGCCAGGGGCAGATGACCGCCAACGATGGCATAGCCACCCCAAAAATTATGCTCCCGTGAGGCGAGGTGCATCGAGCCACCCTTGCCACCGCTCACACCTGTGCGCTTGCCCATCATCTCCGCCATGAGTGGTTTGGGGTCTACACCGCGTGCAATGGCGATGCCGTGGTCACGATATGCCGTAATCACATGGTCTTGCGGTCCTAAAGTGGCAAGTGCGCCCACACCTGTTGCTTCATGCCCGCTATACAAGTGCAAATATACGCCCGTTATCTTTTTATCGACAAAATACAGATGGTCGCAACGGTCTTCAAATTCTCGGATGAGAACCATCTGGTGATACCAATTGAGTAACTGCTCCTTGCTGATACCTTTTGCCATTCCATACTCCTTCATCAGCGTCAGATATCCTGATTATGGCAAATTGAATAGGCATAAAAGCGATTGCACATATCGTTTTATCCCCTGCCATAGTCTTATCACACGAAATTAACCGCTAGTGTACACGATTTATATCTAATTTGCGACAATCATCCTATCGCCCGTCCACCTTTGCCTAACCCCATCCAACCGCGTTGCACCGAACGGGCTTCTTCGGCGACCATAAAGGCATTCGGCTTGAGTTCATTGACCAATGCTGTAAATCGCTTCATGTCGCGTTTATCTAACACACTGCGTAAAGTGGTGACAACACCATCACGTCCCAAACTTTGGGTGGTGGTCACACCGAAACCCGCTTCGCGCAATTGTGTGGCGAGTGTTTCACCATCACCATTAGCAAACACATTGGCGATCATGTATCCACGCACCATCCGCGCTTCGATGACCATCCCCACCCAACTGCCGACTGCCGCCCCTAAGCAATAGGCAATTAGGTTGATGATATTATTCAAATCTTTGACCACACCCGCAATCACCACAGCAAACACCAGCGCTTCTATCGCCGCCAGCAATGCCGCCAAAAATCTCATGTTGCGTGTGATGGCAATCATCCGTACTGTGCCGATGGCATAATTCACCACCCGTAAAATAAAGATCATCGAAGCTGTAAAAATGACATCCAAAATCATGATTAATCCTTTTTAGCGAATATAATACATCAATTCGCCCGCCTGAAGTATTTTATAGGCTTGTTGTGGACACTCATCAGCAAATGCTTGGGCGATTGCCCCCATTGGGATGGTGTTGCCCGGCAACAAATCATTATGACCAATCAGCACCACATCCCAATTGAATTCGCGTGCCAATCCAGATGCTTCGTTCGGATGCAAATTGCCCCTGACGCGCAATTCACGGAAGTAATCACGCCCATTGACGGGCAAAATGGCGATATTGGCGCGGGGTTGCTGTCTGAGCATCTCCATATAGCCTTCATATATAATCGTATCACCGGCAAAATAAATGATGATACCATTCCATGCCAATGTGAATCCCAACCAGCGATACCCTTTTTGTGGGTCGTGGTCTAATTCATAATGGGCAGAAGGCAGGGCGGTGATGGTGCAGGTGGTATTGGGCAAGGTCATCGGCTCGAATGCGGTGGGAAAAATGAGGCGGTCATGCGACAAGCCGATTTCATCTATTTGTGGCAAGCACCAACGTGTTGTCACCAGCTTCGCTTGTGGGCTGGCAGACAACATCGGCGCTAAGGTCTGATTATCAAAATGGTCGATATGCTCATGGCTACATAGCACATAATCGGCATGGGTGATCATGTCGGGCAGTATTGGCGGTGGGAATGCCCGTGACTGGAGTGTATAACTGAGGCATGGGTCGATGTACAAAATGGCATCGGGTCCCTTAATCACAAAACCCATCTGTCCCAATCCCCATAATGCGAGGCTATTGGGCAAAATTGGGATCCGTTCAATTTGCTTGATAATATTGCTAGATGACATATCTATCCCTTCTTGTACAGACTATTATATAAGGCTTGTTCCTGTTCTAATAGATGGTTATACTGTTGGATATATTGTTTTCGTGGAAAAATTTGCCTTTCATAACGCGCTTGCATTGGCATTTGTGATGGTTCAATCAGATAATAAACCCCTTGCGCGGTGACTTCGCGCTCGGCGAGGATATATAAGGGGCGGTCTAAACAATCGGCTAAAATCTGTCCCCATGCCTTGCTCTGATACAACGCTCCACCACCCGCCAAAACAAAATCACTAGCTGTGTCCATCGCATCCAAAATCAGGCGCAGGCGCAATCCAACACTTTCTAGCAGGGCGTGAACAATTTGTAACGGTGTGGTATGCAATGTTAGCCCATGAATCGTCCCTTTTGCCGATTCGTGATAATTCGGACTGCGCTCACCCGCCAGAAGTGGCAACACGGTTAGCCCATGCGAGGCGGGTTCGCTATGCAACAAAGCATCATCCAGATGGTGATTAACCAAATGGAATGTCTTTTTTGCCCAGGCGAAAATATTACCCCCTTCATTGGTCGAGCCACCCACCAAATGCCGATGTGTATCTATCCGATATGACCATAATGCGGGATGCAAAGCCGATAATTCATCGGTGATAATGCGAATTGCCGCCGTTGTGCCAATCGTCACCACTGGACGGTCTGGTGAGATGCCACCAGAGCCGATATTCGCGCCCGCACCATCGCCAACAGCCAAATAAAATGGCACATCACATAAAGTTGACCAACGATGTGCGTATGGCGCAGATAACCCTTGTTGGGTATTATTATAATCGGCTAAATTTGGCAGTTGTTGCTCGGATATGCCCAAATAAGACAGCCAGTCGCCATCCCAAGTGAGTGAGGCGCGGTTGAGCAAGCCTGACCATGAGGCAATCGAATAGCTACATGGCACATCGCGCTCAAACCATGTCCGATAGCAATACGTGGCAAAGTCGAGCCAGCAGGCAGTTTTTTGGATGTCATCGGGCATCGTTTGATATAGCCAATGTAATTTGGCAGGATGATACGCGGTATGCACCCGACAGCCTGTGCGGGCATGAACGGCAGATGTATCGACCTGTGTCGATAAAATTTGTGCCGATTGTGAACTGCGGTTATCGGCATACGTTAAAACAGGTGTGGTCGGATGATTATTTTCATCTACCCCTAACAGATTGCCGACAAATGTCGCCATGCCAACAGCATGAATGCGCGGTAGGGCGGGTTGCCTGAACACCTCATCTATACAATCCTCGACCCATTGACGTAATTGAGACGCATCAATTGTCGAGTGAGTATCAAACTGGTAGTCACGTTTGGCAATGGCATGTGTTCTGAGAGCGTTCTCAGAAGTCATAACTAGGGCGCGTACCGATGAACTACCGACATCTATGATTAAAATAGCCACGTTATTCCTCTGAATGACGTTATGGGGCAAAAGTGACGTTATTATAATGCACATCACATTAGGAGGCAAAAATTATGACTTTTCCAACAGGCTTTATTTGGGGTGCGGCGGCGGCAAGTTATCAGATTGAAGGGGCGGCGTTTGAAGACGGCAAAGGCTTATCGGTTTGGGATGTGTTCAGCCATACACCCAATAAAATTTGGGGCGATGAAACGGGCGATATTGCCTGTGACCATTATCATCGCGTCCCACAAGATATCGCCCTCATGAAGCAAATCGGCTTACAAGCCTATCGCCTATCGGTGTCGTGGGCGCGGGTATTGCCTGATGGTATCGGCAAAACCAACCCCACAGGGCTAGATTTTTATAACCGCCTGATTGATACCCTATTAGAGGCGAATATCACACCCCATATCACCTTATTTCATTGGGATTTTCCGTATGCTTTATATACCAAAGGAGGATGGTTGAATCGGGATAGCGCCGATTGGTTTGCCGAATATACCACACTGATGGTGAAAACACTTGGCGACCGCGTAAAAGATTGGATTACCCTCAACGAACCACCCGCTTTTGCATTGGGTGGACATGAACAAGGACGGCTCGCACCCGGTGATCGGCTCGGTGATTCGGGCATGATGCGCGTTATCCATCATATTTTGTTGGCGCATGGCTACAGTGTTCAAGCGATTCGCGCTCATAGTCCACAACCAACATCAGTCAGTTTAGCCATGAATATCTATCCTGTTGTCCCCACCGATACATCTCCCGCAACGATTCAAACGGCACACGACTTGTTTTGGAGCATCGATTATGACCAAAAACGGAATGCGGGGTTGTGGCTCGACCCAATGCTCATCGGCACATATCCCGATGCTGTGGTGCAAAAATGGGGTGATTTTATCCCGATGCAAAATGGCGATATGGCAAAGATTTGTCAACCGTTAGATTATCTGGGCTTGAATATTTATTTTGGTGAATATGCCGATGCACATGGTCGCAAACCCGCCCAACAGGGGCATCCCTATACCATGATGGATTGGCTGATGCTCCCCGAAAGCATGTATTGGGGCAGTAAATATATGTATGAGCGGTATCGCCTGCCGATTGTCATCACCGAAAATGGTTTAGCCTCGATGGATTGGGTGGCAGTAGATGGTGGTGTGCATGATGCCAACCGCATCGACTACATGACGCGCTATTTGCGCGAATTTAAGCGTGCTGGCGCAGATAACATCCCGATTAATGGTTATTTTTATTGGTCAATCATGGATAATTATGAGTGGGCGCATGGTTATCGCAAACGCTTTGGGTTGATTTATGTCGATTACGATACACAAATTCGCACATTGAAAGACTCGGCGTATTGGTATAAAGATGTCATCGCCACAAATGGCGCAATTTTAGACGATAAATAGGATGGTGAGAGATGCGTATTGGCATGATTGGACTGGGCAAAATGGGCGCGAATATGACCCAACGGCTGATTCGTGGTGGGCATGAGGTGGTGGTGACGGATGTCAATCCGCAAGCAATCGAATCGGTGGTAGCGATGGGCGCTATTGGTGCGATGGACATCGCCGATATGGTGCAGAAATTATCACCATCGCGCATCATTTGGCTGATGCTTCCCGCAGGCGACCCCACTGAATCGGTCATCACCCAATTGGCGACCATGCTGGATATGGGCGATATTATCATCGATGGGGGCAACTCCAATTATAAAGATACCATGCGTCGCGGGGGGTTTTTAGCCCAAAAGGGGATTCAGTTTGTTGATGTCGGGACGAGTGGTGGGATATGGGGATTAGATAACGGATATAGCCTGATGATTGGTGGTGATGAGGCAGTTATCACATCATTAAAGCCGATTTTTCAGACGCTCGCACCAGCACCCGATTTGGGATGGGGGCGCGTTGGCACAGTTGGTAGTGGGCATTTCGTCAAGATGATTCATAACGGCATTGAATATGGCATGATGCAAGCCTTTGCCGAGGGATTCGCCATTTTGCAAGCCAAGACCGATTTCGGCTTGGATATGAGCCAAATCGCCCATATCTGGCAACACGGCAGTGTGGTGCGCTCGTGGTTGCTCGATTTAATTGCCGATGCCCTTGACGATGACCAAATCTTGGAAGATATTGCCGCCTTTGTGCCAGATAGTGGTGAAGGGCGTTGGACAGTATTTGAGGCAATAGACCTCAACATCTCTGCGCCGATAATCACCTTATCGCTCGAACGGCGTATCCGTTCCCGCGAGAATGCCCCATATGCCGATAAACTGCTGGCACTCATGCGAAATCAATTTGGCGGGCATCATATCAAAAAGCAGGATGCCGATTAACCAGTTTTGGTGGTGATAAATGGTATTTGTGGCTACAATCATGAATATAAACCCATATAACATAAGGAGTCTGGCATGTATCCTGTCCCACAAATGCCCATGCAAGTCCAAATGCAACCGCAACGCCAATTCGGTGTGCGTGATTTTATCTTGGCGATTATCTATGTGCTGGTCGGTGTGGCGATTCTCATCGGCTTTTTTGGATTGCCCCTTTTCAATCGAGATCAATTACGCCAATTGGGTGCTAATTCAACCGAATTAGAATATAGCGCCAGTCGCTTTATCCAAGAGATGCAACGCGAATTGCGAATATCTAGCATAACCGACATCATCGAAAACAATCGCATCCTAGAAGCCATTGCCCCTTACTATTTGTTGTATCTATTTGTTGCCATCGCAGTTCTTTATTTTTTGGGGGCATTAAGCGCCTTCTTCAAAGCCGTTTTTCGGGGTGGGCAACGAATAGGATTTTTTGCGGGACTATTTCGGATTATCATCGTGCCGATTTTTTATATCATCGTGCCATTGGGGGTGATGATCGCCTTTTATGCCTTTGCCACAGGGGTGTATGATTTAAGCGATATCATTGCCAATCCAAGTCGCTTTCGTCTAGGTCCTGTACAAGAGATGATGAATCGCCTCTCGCCAGGTGTTGGCATGATGTCGATGGTCGGCGCGAGCATCGCTGGTGCGGTTATCACGGTGATATTCACCTTGTTTGGTATGTTTAGCCCTACACGACAACAAGGGATGATGATGGGGCAACCCGCCTATGGGATGCCACCCCAATATGGGCAATATCCACCCGCCTATGGACAACCACCATATGGGCAATATCCACCCCAAAATCCATACGGTGGACAAGCACCGCAATATCCACCGAGCCAAACCCCGCCATATCAACAACCACCTGTGCAAAATCCATATGGTGCTAATCAGCCACCGCAAAATCCGATAGATTGGGGCAAAAAGCGCGATGATGACTTTTAGATGATCTTCACGCAGGCAGATGAATATCCTTCGTTGATTGTTGTGCAGTTTTTGTCGCCTCAATATCCCGATGACCATCGTGCTTTAATTACAAGGATACGCGCTTGGCGTGACAAACATATGAGGGATAAGCGAAATTTTTAGCAGATGAGAATTGTCATTGACGATTTGTTATCCATTGCTCAAGCGAGTTCTGTAGAAGAATGGCAAAATAAAGTGACTTTTTTGCCACTATAAAATTCACGGATATGGCACAGGCGCAAGCACAACGCTATCGCTCATGGTGCCGTCTGCATGGGTGACGCGCATCACATCCCCTGTTCGCTCATCGATTGCCCGTAATTCTAACCGCCAAACCACACGATCGTTGACCTGTGGCAAGGGTATGACCTGAATATCCAACACCGTCTCGCCGTTTTTCCAGCAGGTGGGCAGATACTGTTCAAACTGGGCATACCATCGGAATGGCTCGCTGATGATGCGACCATCCACATCATTTTCGGCATAGGCGGTTATTTCAAATTGATACGGGCGTTCTATTTGGTCGCCACCACGCCATTGAAATTCGATGGTGATATTATTTTGTGACGGGTCTGGGATGAAGCGATGCCCAACCAGTGTGAAATTGCCCCGATACTGCATACTGCTGAATTGGGCGTTTATCGGCGACCAGTTTAGATCGGTCATGCTATAAAAATCAGTTCTGGGTGCGGTGGGTTGTGGATTCAAATCGAGTGGCACAACCGATAACACACTCGCCATGATGAGGACGCTCAATGATTGCGCCCCGATGAGCGGTAAATCCCATGTGCGTTTTTGATCGATGTGCATCACACCACCCGCCAACAAGACAAATGGCGCATAAAAACTGAGGATGCGGGCATTTTCGCCTTGTACAATGCCACTCAGGTTGACCATCATAACAGTGATGAACAAACTGGTTATCAGCACATGATGAATCGTCCATCCTGAGCGATTTTTGACGAGCATGTGCCATATCGCCCAGAAGAATAACCCGATAATCGGCAAGCCGATGAAGATGAATGTATCGTAGGGGTGCAATATCAGCCATTGCAGATAATCGCGTTGTACCAGATCTTTGTGGGCATCGAGCGTGACGGCGAAAATATCCAACGGGGTTAATCCAGAGACTCGCCAAAATATCACCCAGATGACCGATAACCCCAACGCAAACCATCCGCCAAGCGTCACCGCCCGCCAAAATTGGTGTTGGATGATGACCGCATACCCCAATGTGAAGCATCCAAAAAATAAGATGATCGGCAATACAGCAAAATTCAAAAATGTGGTGAACGACATCACCAGCCCCGCGAATATGCCCCATAGCGCCAAGCGCCAGCCATCCGCTTTGACGGCATGGAATAATCCCCAAAATGCCAAGAGGCACAATGGCGGATACAAGCTATTCCACGTTGGCAGAAATAAGAGCATGGTGGGGATTAATGGATACCATTGGAGCAGGCGCAACGCGATTTTGCGGTCATTCAAGAGCATGTTTGCCACACCAAAAAATGGAATTGCGCCGAATGCCATCCACAACGGCATCAACATGCCGATAATCCCAACGGCGTTTATTTCGCCTGCTGTATAACGCATGATGGTGTGATTGCTACATTGATAAGGGCGCAATAACATGCTTAAATCGGTGAATGATTGGGTGATATCTGCCACCGCCAGATGAATCAACGCCTGACCGGGTGGGCTGGTGGTGAAGTGGATAATATTGGCGGGCAACGCCTCGCGCATCACAGTCGTCCAATGTTGCAAAATATATGGCGAACCTGCCCGCGCCATAAAATCAACGGCGATGGTGCTTGCGCCCGTCTGTACAGGGGATACGGTGCGTGTGAACAGCAAAAATCCGGCATCACCGCGTACACCGACCACCGCCACACCGAGTATTGTTGTGATGATAATCGTCCAGATAAGCGTTGAGATTGCCCCTGCTTTCACACGTCGAAATATGCCGATGCTCACGATGTACATGGCGAGTAACACGGCGAGAATCCACACACCATCCCATGTTGTGGGTAATTCATATGCCCATTGCCAACCGCCACCACCGCGCAAGCCCGGATAAACATCCCACGCCAGCAAGCCTAAAAAGAGAATCGTAAGTAATAAGATGAGTATTCGCATGTGGATGATTGTAACTGCGGTATAATAGGGTGTGTAGGGGAATTCTCGTTCGTGCCTAAAAGAAAACGTTGAATAGCGTTGTTCATTTATCTGATATATTTGAGGAAAAATCATGATGGATACCCGTACGTTTGACCAAATTTATGCCTATGTCCCCGGTCATCAACGCCAAGCCTTGCAAGAATTCCGCCAAAATCATCCGCCACGCACGACCACACATCACGGTGTGGTTTGGGAATATCTGGTTGCTGGCGATAAATCGAATCCGCCACTGCTTTTATTAGTGGGTGGATTGCGCGTTGCCGATGCCGCCTATGAAAATATCCC
>PGTJ01000730.1 GCA_002794515.1 Phototrophicales bacterium | reverse complement strand
GCTTGCCCATCATCAAAGGGCGCACGCTCAAAGGCTTGTTTGTGGAAGCCTGTGCCGATATTTTATTTGGATTAAAGCAATGTGCGCCATCTGTTCATGACAAATTTATGCCTATTGCCGACAGTTTGTTTGGAAAACCCGGTAGCAGTTTAGATAGCACAGGAAAACTCCATTTTGGCACGGCTACCCTCCCCACCGATTTCATCACCAAATTGACCGAGCTAAACCAGCCGAAAGAGACCGTGCTAAATACATTGACCACTATTCGTCATCAAACTGCTGTGGATGATGAAGATAAGCCCAAAGACACCAGCTTACGCGCCACACGGGTTGTCTTACGGGGGACGATTTTTCATGCCTATATTTCACATCCAGAATTAAGTGAGGATGAAATTGCCTTTTTATGGGCATGTGCAAATACCGTGCGACATGCGGGGCAAAATCGGACACGCGGGTTAGGGCATATC
>PGTJ01000095.1 GCA_002794515.1 Phototrophicales bacterium | reverse complement strand
CCCAATAACAAGGCATTGACCTTATCGGCAATTTCGGTGAGGACGGGTGGGCGACCATTCAGCACGATGACGATGGTCGGCGTGCCAGTTTCTGCCACCTGAAGCACCAATTGTTGTTGTAAGCCGGGCAATTCCAATGTGGCACGGTCTATTGCCTCGCCACTGGTGCTACCCAAACTCAAGCCAGAAATATCGCCAACGACCACAATCGCCACATCGGCATCTTTGGCGGTGGCAATGGCTTCATCAAACAACGAGATGTTATTCCCTGTGATACCGCACCCCTGTGCATATGTGACTTGTGTGTGTGGTGTCACCGCTTGGCGGATGCCTTGTAAGATGGTGGTGGTTGGTGGGCGATGGTCTTCCCAATTGATGCGGACTTCGCCTTTATTGGGTGTTGGGGCGACCATATTCTCGCCCATATTGGATACACCTTCTAAATGGGCGGGATAGTGATAGTCGCCTTGCATCAGGCGGGCGTTATTGGCGCTGGGACCAATCACGGCGATTTTGCCGATGGATTTAGAGAGGGGCAATAGGTTGTTCTCATTCTTGAGCAACACCACCGATTTAGAAACCAATGTGCGCGATAAGGCGATTTGTTGTGGGGTGTTATAGACCTCGGCAATGCACCCTTCATCGACATATGGATTATCCAACAAGCCTAAGCTGATTTTTTGGCGCAAGACGCGACGTACACTGGCATCGAGCAAATCTTCACGAATATCACCCGCACGCAAGGCATCGATGAGCGGTTGTGCATAGCAATCGAGCGCAGGTAATTCAATATCAATGCCCGCCATGAGGGCATATTTCGCCGCTTGTGCTTTATCTTTGGCGATGCGATGATAATCGACCAGCATGTTGATGGTGAAATAATCGGCAACGACTGTGCCATCAAAGCCCAGCTCGCCACGCAGAATATCTACCAAATATTCTTGTGAACTGCCACACGGCACGCCGTCTATCTCTTGATAACCATTCATCACCGCGCCAACACGGGCATGTTGAATGGCGGCGGCGAATGGTGTGAGATACACCTCGCGCAGGGTGCGCTGTGGGATGAATGCTGGAGCCCAATTCATCCCGCCTTCAGATGCGCCATATCCCAAAAAGTGTTTGGCAGTGGCGACAATGCCCGTGCGCCAATCATCGCCTTGTAAGCCGTTGATATACCCCACACCGAGGGCAGATATAAGGAAGGGGTCTTCGCCGAATGTTTCTTCGACACGCCCCCAACGCGGGTCACGGGCGACATCCAACACAGGCGCAAGCCCCAGATGCGCGCCAACAGAACGCATTTGTTTGCGGATAGCTTCGGTCATCTGTTGGAGCAAGCCCGGCTCCCATGTGGCGGCTAAGCCAATGGCTTGGGGGAAGGATGTCGCGCCATTCGCCATATAGCCCGCACAATTTTCTTCGTGGACAATGGCGGGGATGCCCAAGCGCGTCTCGTTGACGAAAAAGGCTTGGATGGTATTGGCGAGTTGAGCGCTTTGTTGTGGTGGGAGCAACGACACCGCCCCAATGCGCGAGATATGCCCAATGCCATGTGGGACAATCTGCAAGGCTTTATCTCGGTCGAACCGTTGTTTGCTCTCATCGGTAATATCGCTCGACCAAATGCCACCAATTTGTGCCACTTTTTCTTCGAGTGTCATGGTCGCCAATAAGTGTTCTGCGCGTTCATCCACGCCAAGCGTTGTGTCTTGATATGAAAGTGTCATGTGCTTTAACCTTTAAGTTCGCCACCCGTTAGACCCGTCACGATATATTTTTCTGCAAAGACATAAAAAATAATGGCGGGGATGATCAACAATGTCACATATGCCATCACCCGCGACCAATCTGTGCCAAATTGCCCTTGAAATTGCATAATGCCCAACGGCAGGGGCCAATATACATCTTTATTCAACACAAGGATGGGCAAGAAATATTCATTCCATGCGCCGATGATTTGAATCACCGCCACCGCCGTAATCGCTGGACGTGCCATCGGCAATAAGATATACCGAAAGAAGCCGAATGTGGTGCAACCATCGACATATGCCGCATCTTCGAGTTCGTTGGGGATGGCGATGAAGAAACTGCGTAAGATGATGGTGCTTTGGGGCAAGCCAAACGCCACCAGGGGCAAAATCACACCCCAATACGAATCGATGAGACCGAATTGGCGGATTTGGATGAAGATGGGCAAAATGGCGACTGTCAATGGGAAGAGCAAGCCGAATGACAACACATTGAAGGCGAATGTCCGCCCACGAAAACGCAAGCGCGAAAAAGCGAATGCCAACATACAGGCTAAGACCACATTCAACACCATCGTGAAGCTGGTGATGATGAGGCTGTTGCCCATAAAGCGCCAAAACGAATTGCTCCGCAAAATATCCAAATAAAATTCAAAGTTCCATGCCCCTTCGGGAAAACCGAATGGACGCGACAAAAATTCGTTGGTCGTCCGTACACTGCCTAAAAATGCCGTCATGACCGGACTAATGACGATGATGCACAAAAATCCGAGGATGACATACCGTAATATCAGCAGTGACGACCGTACAAGGGTTATTCGCAACATGTCATCACCTCTCAATCGTCTTGATAATCACGGCTCATGACAAACCGTTGATACAAAATGGAGAATACAAATGTAAAGAGGAACAAGACAACGGCGATCGAACTGCCATACCCCAATTTGAAGCGTTGCAAGCCATATTTATATAGGTATGTGCCGATGACCGAGCCAGAATTGTTGATGCCACCACCCGTCGTCAAGATTTGTACGATGACGAATTGTTGAATAGCACCCAAGACCGACAGGTAAATCGTCAGGCGAATGGTCGGTCCGATGAGCGGGATGGTGACATAACGCAACACGCCAATTTCGCCCGCGCCATCCATCCGCGCCGCCTCTTCGAGATCTTTGGGGACCCCCTGAATCGATGCCATGTATAAAATCATATAGAAGCCAAAGTACTTCCATACCAACACGGCAAAGACCGAATAGAGGATGACATTCGGGTCGCTCGTCCACGCCACATTCTGATACCCCGGCACGAGGCTGGTAAAAACTGTGTTGACCAGCCCATCTTTTGGATGCAACACATACAACCAAATGATAGCCGTGATGACCTCTGAAAAGACATACGGGATGAAAAGCATCGCCCGAAAGAATTTGCGTCCGGGCAACTGTCCTCGCGCCACCAATAAGGCAATCATCAGGGCGATAGGCAACTGGATAACCAACGATAAAACCATAATGACCAGTGTGTTTTGGACAGATTTGATGAAGGCGCTATGCTCAAATAGGCGCTCATAATTTTTGAATTCTTGATAGTTCGTCAGCGGACCCAATCCATCCCAGTCATAAAAGCTATAAACGGCAGTTTGGGCGATGGGGCTGAGGACGAAAACGATGAACACCAGCATCCCAGGCAAGAGAAATATGCCAACCGTGAGCCATTTGCGAATGGCGTTGTTTCGCTTTTCGCGCCTGATTTGTGTTGCCTCGTCTACTTTAACTTCTGATAAATTTCTGGTGTTTGCGAGTGACATAATCGGTTATCTTCTGGTAAACTAATAATGAGTGGTTGGGTAGAGAGAGGAGCAATTCCTCTATAAGATTGCCCTCTTGCGAAGAATGCTTCTCTCCCTATCGGTCACGATAGTTGCATATATTATGCCTTACTCAAGTTCAAACGATGCCATTTCCTCGATGCGTTCGGCGGTCTCTTGTGGTGTTGCCATGCCAGCCAGCAAAACTTCTACGGCATCATTCACTTCGCTACCCAGTGCGGGTGGCAGGAATTGATCGTAATACAGTTGGAAGTATGGCGCGTTGTTGCGGGCTTCGATGATAGAAGCAAACACCGGGTTGTCTGTGACCACATCTTCAGCACCACCAACGGTTGGGATGACCCAAATTTCGGCGGCACGCCGTTGCACATCGACACTGGTGATATATTGTAAGAACGCCACTGCGGCATCTGGGGCATTTTTGCCAACCGCGAAACCATCACCACCACCCAACACATCGCCTGGGTTGCCTGCGCCATCGGGCATGACGGGGAATGGGAACCAGCCCAAATTATCGCCCAAGACACCCGGTGCGGCATTTTCATATAAGCTGGGTGCCCATTGACCCATCAGCTCCATCGCCGCGCCAGCATTGGCGGTGAGGGTGAATTGATCGCCATAGGTCAAGCCCATGAAGTTTTCGGGGAATGCGCCCATCTCGACCAACGATTGCAGATATTCGCCCGCTTTGACGAATGGTTCATCGGCAAACGAGCCAGTGCGGTTATAGGCTTTGAGGAAGGCTTCTTCACCGCCCAAACGGATGGCGAAATACACCCACCAGAAATGCCCAGGCCATTTGTCTTTTCCGCCCAACGAAATGGGGGTGATGCCCGCTTCTTTGAGGGCTTCGATTGCCGCCACAAATTCTTCCCATGTGGTGGGTGGATTTTCGGGATCAAGACCCGCTTGTTCAAACAGGGCTTTGTTATAGAACATGCCCACCGCGCCCCACGTCCACGGCACACCATAAGTGGCATCGCCTTGAGCATACAGCGCCAGAGCCGATTGTGCGCTGAACGAATTGCGCCATGCACCATCATTGGCATCCAATTCGGGCGAAATATCGCGCAATAAGCCCGCTTCGGCGAACTTCCACAACACACCACCGCCCCAGCTTTGGAACAAGTCGGGTGCTTCGCCAGATTGCATCACCGTCACCAAACGGCTCTTGAAGGCTTCGTTTTCTAACACGGTGATTTCGATGGTCACGTTGGGGTTTGCCGCCATGAATTCGTCGGCAATCACTTGCCAAAATTCTTGTTCGGGCGGGTTGGTGCTGATATGCCACCATCTGACCACCACATTGCTTTGCGCCGATACCGATGACACGACAATCATCAGCACCGCTAGTAAAAAGAGACTTAATTTTGTTCGCATAGTACAACTCCTTAAAAGTAAATAGAGATACGTTTTTTGTAAATAAGCGCCATTGCTGACGCATTATTCCCGCTTCGGTGGCTGGCATGAGTCTCGAATGACCAATTGGGTTGCCAGCGTGATTGTCTTGGGTGGGGTATCGGGATTTTCAATTTGTTCTAATAATAATTTCACCCCCACCCTGCCCATCTCTTCGAGGGGCTGATGGATTGTTGTCAGTTTTGGATAGGTGTTCATGGCTTGTGGAATATTATCGAAGCCGATAATCGATACATCGGCGGGAATATCCAACCCAACCTCGCGCACCGCGTCCATCGCGCCAACCGCCATCATATCATTCGAGGCAAAAATCGCGGTCGGTGGCGAACTGAGCGCCAATAATTGGCGGGTGGCATCATAACCCGATTGTTGCTGAAAATCGCCTCTGACGATGAGCGCATCATCAATCGGAATTTGGTGGTCTTTGAGGGCGGCGATGAATCCATCGTAACGGTCGATGGCGCTACTCAGTTGCATAATGCCTGTGATAAAGCCGATGCGCCGATGCCCCAAACCAATCAGATACTCCGCCGCCTTGTATGCCCCTTGCCAGTTGGTGGCATTCACCGATGAACTATGCCCCAATGTGTTCACGGCATCAATCAACACATATGGATAACCACTATTTTCGAGGTTTTGTAAAAATTCAGACGAGAGCAACGGCACGACCAACAAAATGCCTTCGGTCAGACCATTGGCGACATAGCGCAGATAATTGGCGCTATCATTGCCAGCGCGGTGTGTGGTATACACCATCAATTCGCACCCCGACCGCGCCAGTTCTTGGTCTACCCCGCGCACAATTTCGATGACATAGCCGTTATCTAGCCCTGGGATGAGCAAGCCGACCACATTCGATTTGCCACCCGCGAGGCTACGCGCCTGCATATTGACTACATAACCCAATTTTTGGGCGGCATTTAGCACTTTGGTGCGGGTCGCCTCTCTGACACCGGGTTTATTATTGAACACCCGCGAGACGGTGGCATCAGAAACACCCGCCTCGTGTGCGACATCGTAAATTGTAATGGGATGACCAGAATTTCTTTGTATGCTCATAATAAACTCTTTTTTGTAGGCGCTTACATCACGTTTTCAAAAAAAACTGCTTTTTATAACTTAATTTATTTCTTTTTGGACATTTTACCGCCCAAAAATGTAAGCCCTTACATATAATATAGCAAGCCTATGGCAATCTGTCAAGGAATTGGGGTAAAGATCATGCGCTTTTTTTAATCTTAAATTCAAAGAATCGTAAACAAAGTGCAAATTTTTTATGCGATCTCTCGCATATCGACATAAAAACCATTAAAATAGAATAGATTATGGCAACAATTCGCTTTTTAACAAAAATCAACCCAAATGCCTTTTTGGGGCAAAACGACACCATTCAGGTTCAATATCACAGTCAATCGATGCAACCACATTGATTGACTGTGCGTATATGTCAACAAACAGAGATGAACAAAAAGGGCAAGGCATGAAGCAACGCATTGGCGACCGATACGAATTTGACCGCACGACAGATGTCATCGGCAAAGGTGGCATGGGGACAGTATATAAGGGAATCGACACGCTGACGGGCGAGACAGTAGCGATTAAGCAACTCAAACCCGACATCATCGAAGATAACCCCGATTTTGTCGAGCGGTTCGAGCGCGAAGCCGAAGCCTTGCGTCGCCTGAACCATCCGAACATCGTCACGGTCATCACCACCATCGCCGATGATAACGCGCATTATCTGGTCATGGAATATGTCGGTGGCGGGTCGTTGTGGGACGAGATGCAAAATCATCGCCCCATGCCCATCGCCCGTGTGTTGCAAATCGCACTGGATTTATCGGACGCGCTAACGCGAGCGCACCGCCTGAAGATTATCCACCGCGACCTCAAACCCGCCAACATCCTCATCGCCGAAGATGGCACCCCCCGCCTGACCGATTTTGGTGTGGCACACTTGCGCGATAAAACCCGCGTCACGCGCACGGGAGCGGTGGTCGGCACATTGAATTACCTGCCACCAGAGGCGCTCAATGGCGACCCTGTTGATGAACGGGCAGATATTTGGGCGTTTGGGGTGTTGTTATATGAATTATTGACGGGTATTAGCCCCTTTGGCGATGACAACACCACCGCGCTCATCACCGCCATTTTGACCAAAGAGCCGACCGATATTCTATCACTCCGCCCCGATACCCCGCCCCGTCTGGCGCGCCTGATTGGGCAAATGCTCACCAAAGACCCCAATAAGCGCATCGATAGCATCCGCAAAGTGGGCAGTGAACTCGAAGATGTCATCCGCAATGTGGATAGCGATGACGACCTATCGGCGCAAATTAAGCACGAATTGATGCAACAAGCCACTGGGCGCTTCGATACCCCCACACCCAACCACACACAAGTCAAGCCTATCACATCGAAGCCATTGGTCACGGTGGTCAAATCGGAGACGGGCGAAGAATATGTGATGATGCCCAAAAAATATGCCAACAAATTGCGCCTGACGTTGGTCATCGTGCCGATTTTGCTGGTGGCGATTGGTGTGTTCATCTTCACACGCCCCAGACCGACAGAAAACGAGACGAATATCACTATTATTCGGGATGATGATGATCACCTCGATGAGCAAATGCCTATCACCCTTCCGATTCTCCCCGAAGAAACCGTTGGCGAGGGCGAATATCCAGTAGCCATATTGTTGAACCCCGATGCGCGCAATAATCATCTGCAACAAAATGCGTTCATCGAAGGGTTACGGCGTATATTACAAACTGATATTCCCTACTCTAACATTCGTGTTATCTCCGAAAGCAGGATGACACTTATCACCGAAAATATCCGCACACCTTTGCCTGCCTTCTCTGATAATATCCGATTGAACAATAACGCCGCCCTGCTTATCCGCACCCGAGAACAAGAGGATGGCTTGCACGTCTTCATCCAATTAGGAGATTTAACGCGCTTCCCTAATAATGCCTTCGAGCGCACCGTCTTGGAGCGGCTGATTAATGTCGAATTGGTGACATCTTCACCCGAAGATATTGCCCCCTACATCGTTGGCGCATTAGCCATTTTGCATAGCGCCGATGGCGATTTATTCGAGTTCATGCGGACGATGACCATCCTCTCGCAACTCACACCCAGCAAAGTCACGCCCCTGACGGGCGGTGTGAGCGCCTCGGTCTATGGCTTCTTCGCCAACTTCATCAACGACCAACAGGCGGCGCTGGTGGCGATTAATGCCGCCTTAGACCGCGATGGGGGCAATGCCTTGTTGTTCAT
>PGTJ01000158.1 GCA_002794515.1 Phototrophicales bacterium | reverse complement strand
ATTCGGGAATGCGAATTTCTAATAGGCGTAACAAATCACCTTGTGCGCCGATGCTATCAATCAGGCGACGGGCATCTGGGCTAATATTGGGTTTTATGAGCAACTCACCCAGTCGCTCGCGCTTGGCGACAAGCGTATTGACCCATTGTGGTTCAACCACAATTTGCCGACCGACACGAAATGCTTGGATATTCGTCTTGACAGATACGCCATTCAGTTCAATCGCACGTTCTATGGCATCGGCACTGATAGGCAGTAATCCCCGTTGATAAGCCGCACCAATAATGATGAGGTTTGCCGCCATATGGCTACCAAAGACTATTTCGGCGATACCACTGGCATTCATATACACATTTTCATCTTGGCGGGTCACTTGATTGAGCATGTTCATCAGACGATTTGTCTTTGGATAAGTTTCATCGACCGAGATGACCATCTTGCCCGTTGGTGTCTCGCTGGTCGATACAACCGCACGAGTCCGCTCTTTGCTGGCGCGTGACATGTTGGATGGTTCAACAGCCGTGAGCAAATCGAACACCAAAAAGCAATCAGCATGACCGATTGAAATACGGTTTGATGTCTCGCGGTAATCGCTCAATATTTTCAGATGAGATACAACCGGTCCGCCTTTTTGACTTAATCCAGTTTGGTCTAAGCCGTGAATAAATTTGCCATCGAGCAAAGCGGCTGTCGCCAAAATTTGATTAACGGTCACAACACCTGTCCCGCCGATTCCCATCATATAAATGGCGTATTCATCGGCATTTGGCAAGGTGACATCTGGTAGATTGAAATTCATATCTACTGCGAGCAACTTTTTCTCGACTTTTTGTGGGATAACCGTCACAAATGCCGGACAATCTCCCTTTAGGCAACTGTAATCTTTGTTGCATGATGATTGATGGATTTGTGTTTTACGTCCAAATTCCGTCTCGACAGGGAATACACTCAGACAATTCGACTTTTCGCCACAATCCCCACAGCCTTCGCATACGGCTTCGTTGATGAACACGCGCATATCTGGCTCTGGCGCAAGACCACGCCGACGTTTACGACGTAATTCTGCCGCACATTCTTGATCATGAATGAGAACAGTCACCCCTCTAACATTTCGTAATAAGGTTTGTGCCTCTTCTACACGGTCTCTGTGCCATATTTCGACCCCTTCGGGCATGCGGATTGACCGATATTTTTGTGGCTTGTCGGTGGTCACGATAATTCGTTTTACACCCTCCGCTTGTAACGCCACTGCCAATTGTGGCACGGGCATCCCACCATCGACATCTTGCCCGCCAGTCATGGCGACTGCTGAGTTATATAAAATTTTATAGGTGATATTCACATCTGCGGCAACAGCCTGACGAATAGCCAGCCATCCAGAGTGAAAGAGAGTCCCATCACCAATATTTTGGAATATATGCTCTGTATGAGTAAATGGCGACATGCCGACCCATTGTGCGCCTTCACCACCCATCTGCGTGATGCCGATAACCGGTCTATCGGGGATGAGCAACGTCATGGTGTGGCAACCGATTCCGCCCGCCACCAGCGATCCCTCTGGTGTGACGGTCGATGTGTTATGTGGACATCCAGAACAGTAGAATGGGCTACGCGATGGTGTGTTCAGGTTGATCATGCCGACCGAGCTGGCATCACGGATTTGATTCAGTCGATTTTGGATTGTTTCTGATTCAAATTTGCGTAAAAGACGTTTGGCGATGACCGATACCAATGTGTCGGGGTCTAATTCACCATATGCAGGCACAAGCACATTTCCATTTTCATCTTGTTTACCAACGATGGTTGGGCGTTCTGTGCGATTATATAAAATATCGCGTATGAACAGTTCCATAAAAGACCGTTTTTCTTCGATGACGAAAATTTCTTCTAACCCTTCGGCGAATTCGGTGATGATGTCGGTCTCCATAGGGTAGAGCATCCCAATTTTGAGCAGGCGGATTCCTAATCGGCGTAATTCGTCATCGTTGATGCCCATTTCGTTAAGCGCTTGGCGCATGTCGTAATATGTTTTGCCAGAAGCAACTATGCCCAGCCATGCCGATGATGTTGGCACGGTAATCACATTAATCCCGTTCGTCATCGCAAAACGTTTCGCCGCCTCTAGCCGACCCGTAACCAATTCTTTTTCCATCGTCAAGCTATATGGGGTGAGCAGATAGGTATTTTGGGTATGTTGCCACGGCTTGCCGTTAAAGTAAAATTGCGGGTCTTCGATGATGACACGGTCTGGCGAGACCTCTGCTGTGCTAAATTCATCGGCGACATTGGTGACAAACTTAAACCCAACCCATAAACCCGAATAGCGCGATAATTCAAAGCCGAGTCGCCCAAAATCGAGGACTTCTTGTGAATTACCAGGGAACAACACTGGAAATTGTGCATCGTAAAAGGCGACTTCTGAATGGGATGGAATGGTAGACGATTTTGAGATAGGGTCGTCACCAGCAATCGCCAGAACACCTCCGTATCGTCCGACACCGCTAAAATTGGCGTGTTTGAAGACATCACCACTACGGTCTACACCAGGGGCTTTTCCGTACCACATCCCCAAAACACCGTCATATTTGGCATTAGGGAGCATGTTGGCGATTTGACTGCCGAACACGGCTGTCGCACCGAGTTCTTCATTGACCCCTGGCGTAAAAAAAACATGATGTGCCGATAATAACTTCTGATTTTGCCAGATGGCGCTATCGAACCCTGCCAGTGGAGACCCACGATATCCCGATATAAATGTCGCTGTGTTCAAATTGCGACGCTTATCTGCCAGATGTTGGTCTATCGGTAATCGGACGAGGGCTTGTATCCCAGAGAGGAGGATATATCCTTCAGATTGTGTGAATTTTTGGTCGAGCGTAAATTCTTTCCATGATTCACGTTTTGTAGCGGGTATTCCTATTTGATTGAGCATCACACCACCTCATAAAAATTTATTTAGTCTATTTTGTATCAGGCTACATTGTATAAATCGCACAATTTTACTTAACTATACAAGCATTTCTCATTTATGGGTAGTACCTTTATAGAAGGTCTCATGTAAATCGTCCACTTGACCTAATTTCAGACGATGCTAAAATGGTCTCATACGCTCCATTCGTCTAGGGGACTAGGACGTGTCCCTCTCAAGGACAAAACACGGGTTCGAATCCCGTATGGAGCATCGGGCGCTTCAGGTCAAATGTGCTTGAGGCGTTTTTTATTTTCTTTGAATTGTTGCCAAATAAACGACTTGCGTTATAATAAACAGGCATATCAGATAATCGACACTTCAAAAGTGGTGAGATATGCCTCCAAATACGGTACCTGTCATTCGCGTATTTTTGTCATCGCCAGGCGATGTGAATGATGAGCGCCAAATTGCCATCAGGCACATGGAGTGGCTGGCGAACTTTCGGTTATTTCGCAATCGGATGCACTTGCAAATCATCGCATGGGATGACCCCAAATATAGCACAGCTATGCGCGCCAGCCTGACACCACAAGAGGCGATCAATCGTGGCTTGGCGCGTCCATCACAATGCGATATTGTGTTGGTGATATTTTGGTCGCGCATGGGAACGCCCTTCACGCACACCGATGGCGTAGAATATTTATCTGGCACACACTGGGAATTATTAGATGCCCTCAGTTCGCCCACGACACAAACGGTGATCTATCGGCGTACTGAGAAAAGATTGTTTGAAGATGATGATGAAGAGGGGCGTACACAATATCGGCGGGTGAAAAATTTCTTCGCCAGCGACTTGTTTTATAAAGACGGCAAAATTGTGCGCGCTGTGCATGAATATGCCACACCGAGTGATTTTGAAGCATTATTTGGAGAACAGTTTGTTGAACTGATACAAAATATTTTAGACGATCAAGCCCAAACCCATGCCATCATCCAACGCACCCAAGACCATCCACCATCTGCCCATGCAAGGATAATCACCTCTGTGTAATGGGATAAATCGCGCTCGCCGTTCCCAGGGCTACGTCCTTTTTCGCCCAGCGATGCCGACATCTTCTTTGGGCGCACCCGCGAGACCGATGAATTGGTGGCGTTGGTCGCCAAAAGTCGGTTCGTCGCCGTGACGGGCGCATCGGGCAGTGGCAAATCATCGCTGGTTGCGGCGGGATTGATACCGCGCCTGCTCAACAACGCCATCTTAGACCCCAACACCAACACCAGTAGTCAAAACTGGCGTTACGCCATGATGAAACCGGCTGGTGATGACGATTTGCCGAATAATCCCTTCGCATCGTTATATGAAGCGCTCATCAGCGATACCGCCTTCCCAGATCTGAAGCCGAATGTCGCAGAGAAGCGCCGTATCAAACGCCACTTTTTAGATGAAACGCCCGAATCGGTTTACGATGTCATCACAGATGGGCTGAAAAAATATCCGCATAGCGAATTGTTGTTGTTCATCGACCAATTCGAGGAACTGTTCACCAATAGCGATGACGCATCTCGCGATCGCTTCATGACTTTTCTGCAGAATATACAAGGCAGGACGGATGTGCGCGTGGTCATCACCATGCGGAGCGATTTCTTCCCGCGCTGTGCCGATTTCCCCGACCTCGCACGGCTGATCAATATGGGCAATTATCTGGTGTCCATCCCCAGCCGCGAGGCATTGCGCGACATGATAGAACGTCCTGCGGGACGGGCGGGCGTGATTGTTGACGATGGCTTGGTCAGCCAGATATTGGATGACACCCTGCATGGTGGCAAAGATGTCAAAGGCGCATTGGCGCTGATGGCATATGCCCTCGATGAATTGTACAAGATCGCATCTGCGTGGGGCGATGACCACATCACCTTTGTCGATTATCGCGCCCTCGGCGGTGTGGCAGGGGCGATCGGCAACCGCGCCGAACACGCCTTCAACCAATTGTTCCCACATGCCGATGACGATGCCAAAAAGCGCTTGCTTCAAGCTGTATTTCATCAATTGGTGGTGGTGGATGAAGATGGCACACCAACCCGCAAATATTGGACGCTCATCCCAGCGCAATTGCCAGATGACCAGCGGGCGTTGATCGATACATTCATCCAAGCGCGGTTGTTGGTCTACGATAGTCGAGACAGAGGGCAGGTCACGTTAGAGGTGGCGCACGAGGCGTTATTCCGCAATTGGGCGATGCTCGCCGCGTGGATTGCAGGGGCGCAAGAAGACCTCATCCTGCTCCGACAAGTGCGAAGCGCCGCCCTCGATTGGCATAATAAGGGTCGCCTAGACTCTTGGCGTTGGAATCATGAACGCCTGAAATTGGTCTATGATATGTTGGAACGCCAAAATCCCGACTTGAACGCCACAGAAAAAGATTTCATCGAACCCGAATCGGCGCGGCTGTTGCGCGAACTCCAAAATATCACCACCACACATCATCGGCGCGTATGGATTGGCGACCGTTTGGCGGATATTGGCGACCCGCGACCGGGTGTTGGCGTGTTGCCCAACGGTGTGCCTGATATTGCGTGGTGTTTCGTGGAGAAAGGTGGGCAAATCACCATAGAAGGTCATAGGTTCATCATCAAACCCTTCTATGTGGCGAAGTATTTAACAACGCATACCCAATACCAAGCCTTCATCGATGCGCCAGATGGTTATAAAAATCCGCGATGGTGGGAGGATTTCCCACCAGAATACCGTCTACAAACTTTAGACAAGGCTCGCAACAGTCGACCCAACGCACCACGCGATAGAATTTCGTGGTATCAGAGCGTGGCATTCGCCAGGTGGCTCGATCATCAATATCGGCGACATGGGTTATTCCAATCGGTGTTGGGTGTGAACCCAGATGACTGGCAAATCACCCTCCCGCCCGAATGGTATTGGCAGTGGATGGCGCAAAATGGTGATGCAAAACGCAAATATGCGTGGGGGGCTTGGGATGAATATCCCCGTGCCAACACGACCGAAGCGGGCATCAATGATCGAAGCACATCGGTGGGCATGTATCCACATGGCGAGGCGGCATGTGGGGCATCGGATGTGGCGGGCAACCTATGGGAATGGTGTTTGAATGATTATGACGATGTTCAGATATTGAACGGATATTCTGATAATGAAACAAAGGTGTTGCGGGGCGGGTCTTTCCTCAGCCATCAGAGCTTTGCTCGCGCTGTGCTTCGCAGCTACAACGGCCCGAGCGGCGATTACGTCAGCTTTGGGTGTCGGGTTTTTGTCGTCCCTATCCGTCTCTAACCTCTGATACTCTGAACTCTGGACT
>PGTJ01000137.1 GCA_002794515.1 Phototrophicales bacterium | reverse complement strand
GGCTAATTTGGTAGCCTTTGGGCAAATCGGGATAAAAATAACTCTTGCGGGCGAATTGATTGAAGGGTGGGATTTCGCAATTCAATGCCAACCCGACCATCATGGCGTAATCCATCGCCTTTTTATTGATGACGGGCAATGTCCCTGGCATCCCCAACGATAACGGATCGACGGCGGTATTGGGTGGTGCTTCTACACTATCTACAACAGGGCAGGCGCTGAACATTTTGCTATCGGTCAACATTTCAGCATGGACTTCTAAGCCGACTATGGTTTTCCAGTCACTCATGTGATAACTCGCGTTCTGTTCAAATAGGTCACATGGTGACGATTTTACCATAAAATCGGCTCAGGATTGCAAGTTAAACACGGGGTAATCGGTTATATCCGCTACTTTTTCGCTGGGAATGACGACAATTGGCGATTCATCGCGGTAATCTAGCGCCAATGTGGTGAAATGATAAGGAGTCGGGCGATTTTGCAGATTACGGGGCATATTCAACATCAACTGAAACATAAACGCTTCGATAATCCGCCACAACATCACGCCTTTATAGGGATAACTCATGATGAGGGGTTGATTGCGGTTGGGAAAGCGATGGTATACCCGATTATGCAAAATATTCGCCCCATTTTGGGTATGGAGGTCGTAGGTGGCTAATCTCGCCCGAAGATAGGCGTTAATGGCTATTGGGCGGAATGTCTCGATGACTGCCCGCCGAATGCCCCGTCTACCTGTTTCATCGGCTAAATCGGTGACAGTCGTCTCGGATATTGCAATTTTGCCATCGGGCAATGGGAAGGCTTTTATCGCCCGTGAGCCGATGAGGTGATCTGCACCCCATCCCTGACCGCGTGGCATGGCGTGCTTCCAGATGGTTTTGAGGGTGGCATCATCATAGGTATGGGTCGGCGTGGTGAAATTATACCCGCGTTTATGTCCCTCAAATACATATTCAATGACCAGATGATTGTGTACCATCGTCACCTAATCCACATCTTTAATATCGCGGGGTTTGGGACGGAGTGTATTGAAGAATGATTTCATCATGGCTTTCACCCCTTTGCCTGTGTATAAACTGCCGTAGGTGATAGCATATTTATAACCGAGTCGTTCTGCTTGGGCGCGGAGGCGTTTTTGTTCGTTTTTATAATGCCCCATGATTTCATCGAGTTCCATGTATTCGCCCCAAATATCTTGTTTATTCACCAGCACATAAAAGGCGCGAATCCCTTTGGCGCTATTGGGTTCATCTTCTATCATCTGCAAGACAAAATTGAGCGCATCTTTTTGAATATAAGGTTCGGTATGGTCGAGCATGAAGATGATGCCTCGTGGTTTTGTCTCGCGGAATAGCTCGACCCAATCCGTCTCCCACATGGCATATTCGCCACCGACATCGCGGGTCGGTCTGAGCTTAAAATGCGTCTCGCCGACTTTTGCCGTGAAGTCGGGTATGACATCGCCACCTGCGCCTGTGGGGTTGGTCTTGTAGCCTTCTATATCATCCATGTTGCGTTTGAGCCATTCGATGAGTGTGGTCTTACCGACCTGACGCGCACCCAGCACGATGAACGGCATTCCAGAGAAGCGCACATAGATAAAATCTTCGACACTAGCGACACCATCGCGCACGGTGCTGGTCACGCCGTTGATTGTACCAACTATGACCGTGATGATTGTTTCGAGAATTCCAGACATACCAATAAATCCTACGTGTTGTTATCCAATCTTGTAATTAGTATACGGTATTCTGGTGCAAAAGTTGCTGAGGGGTGGGTGAGGGGTTGGGGTAAAAGGATATGTTTGTGTTGGTTGGCTGACTAGCACGCCCGTGCGTATGTCAGCCACCAGCCACAAGTTTGGTAAAACAAGCAGTCGTTTACTTGACTTCGACCACAGCACCTTCGGCTTCGAGTTTGGCTTTGATGTCTTTGGCTTCGTCTTTGCTCACGCCTTCTTTGACGGTTTGAGGTGCGCCTTCGACCAAATCTTTGGCTTCTTTCAAGCCCAAGTTGGTGATGGCACGGACGACCTTGATGACGTTGATTTTATTCGGACCGCCACTTTTCAGGATGACGGTGAATTCGGTTTGTTCTTCAACAGGCTCTGCAGGTGCGCCACCTGCGGCACCACCTGCGGCGGGAGCCATCATCATCATGCCACCGCCCGTTGCGGCTTTCACGCCCCATTTGTCTTCGAGCATGGTCTTGAGTTCGGCGGCTTCCAATACGCTCAATGCGCTTAATTCTTCTACGAGTTTGGCTAAATCTGCCATGATATGATAATCCTTTCAGACTGAATATGTTCGATTTTTAACAATGATATGCTTCTGCATGGTGCAGAAAAATAGATGTTATGCCGCGCCGTTTTTCTCTTCGAGATAGGCATGGATAACATTGACGATTCCCGCCGTGCCTGCATACAACACATTGACGATACCTTCTGCAGGGGCGACAATGAGACCGATGAGTTGGGCGCGGATTTCATCGAGTGTTGGTAATTTGGATACTGCATCGACACGATTGGCATCTAAAATATCCTTGCCCATAATACCGCCTGTGACGTTGAATTTCTCCGTGAACTCTTTTTGGAAATCCAACACCGCCTTAGCGACTTCGGGCAAATTCGACATGCCAAACGCCACAGACACCGTTCCCTTGAGCAGATGCTTCGGCACAGGGAAGCCTTTCATCTCCAACGCTTTGATGAACAGTGTGTTCTTCACACCGGCATAATGCCCTTGTGCATCACGCACTTTTTTGCGGAGGGTGTTCACTTGGGCAACGGTTAAACCCGTAGATTGAACAACGATGAAACCATTCGAGTTGCTCAGAATATCCAAATACCCAGCGACAATTTCGTTTTTACGCTCTTTAGAAAGTGGCAAAGCCTTTTCCTCCTTTCCGATAAAATTTGTTGGGCATATTTTTGCCCTAAAATTGAAAAAAGCAGTCCACCATGCAAAGTGAAGACTGCCATTAAGATGTCTAATGGTCATGTACCTCACCTCGGCGGGGAATTAAGGCGTTGATATGCCACCCGCTGTCTATGGCAAAGAATTATGCTTTATTCAGCGCTGTATTATAAAATTAGCGCATGTGTTGCGTCAAGCCTATAAAATAAAACAGGCGACTAATCATCGCCTGTTTTTGCCTGTGGGTCCAATAGGATTCGAACCTATAACCAACCCGTTATGAGCGGGTAGCTCTGCCGTTGAGCTATAGACCCAGATATCACTTGTTAAATCAGTTCAGTTGAGCGGGTAACGAGATTCGAACTCGTACTGAGACCTTGGAAGGGTCGCGTGCTACCATTACACCATACCCGCGTATCGGGGTACCCAGACTCGAACTGGGGACCTCTGCGTCCCAAACACAGCGCGCTACCAACTGCGCTATACCCCGAACTGTTTGGATTATATCATAACATCATTCGGCTTGTCTATGCGGTTTTTAGGGTTATATCACCCGCAACATGGGCAAGTTTGCCATCAGATAATCGCGCAAGGCACGCGGTTGAATCGTTTTTTGTTTGATGACCGCCTCTTCGAGCCGTAATTCATCCACCTTATATAGTCCATTGGCATGTTCGGCAATCGCTTGGGGTGAACGCCGATTCGGATTGACCGATACCACCTTACACAGATAAAAGTTCCAGCGCGACATGAACAATTGCATCGCCAGATTGATGATCTTTACCTCGACACCCAATTGTGCCAGCAATGCTTCGCGCAGGATATGTTTATCATCTGCGCCATCTGGCACAATCGAATCGCCCGGTGCCACCCACATCGGTTGTTGGCGCGGTTTTTGTGGCAATTGTTTGATGAGTATCAGTGTGTGTTTTTCGGTGATTAAAATGGCACGCACACGCCGTTTATCTGAAAAATAAATATCGGACATGCTCATATCCTCATAGGACTGATCGATGCAGTTCACATCCCTACAATTTTTTCTTGCCACCACTGCCCAATGTCGAGCGCATTTCATCGCTGGTTTGGCGCATTTTATGACCACGCTCAGTCGTGATTTGCTTATAAAATTCTTCATCGTATGCCCGATTTTTGATGACCACGGGCATCGGCACGGCATGACCCATGATGATGGCTTGTTGCTTGGTATCTAACCGCGCCAACACCTCGCGCAGGCTACTTGCGCCACTGATGCCATTCAATACCGCCGCTATATCGCGTTCATTGTCGAGTAATGCCGTGACCCGTGTGCCGATTTGGCTCATGACCTCTTCGTCAATCCCGCTTGGACGTTGATCGACCACCAACAACGTGACCTTATATTTGCGTAATTCGCGGGCGATGATGCCGAAGATGGTCTGATCTGCCACCATCGGGTCGAGGAATTTGTGCGCCTCTTCGATGACGATCATCAATTGTTTGGGTTGTAGTGACGAATCGCCCAATGACCGCTCGACTTTCTCGACATATTCGGCGTGGATACGGCGCGAGAGATAATTCGCCACCAGCATATAGGCATCGAGTGCATTGCCATATCGCCCAAATTCGAGGACGACACTCCGTTCTTCTTGTGTGAGGATGTGAATAATTTTTTGCACACTATCTTCAACAGGCTCGCGGGTCAAAAATCCCCACCGCTCAAACCGTTCCAGACGGCGCTGAAGCCCCGCCAATGTCCCCGCCATGATATTGGTGTTTTCGGTGATTTCTTCGATATCGTCCACACGTCCATCCAATAAGCGGGCAATCCAATCATCTCCCCAGTGCTTATGCAAGGTATAACCCGCATCTATCATGGCATCGGTGATATTCATCGTGCCTTTGAGCATGGCGATGTCTTCGGGCGAAATTTCGGAATAGGGGATGCTCACACTGAAATCATATGGGGCGTTACGGCGCTTGCTCGATTCTTCATCTAAGGTGATGATTTTGACTCGATCTGGGAATAGCTGGCGCAATCCCTTCACACTATAACCGTTTTCGCTGGTGACTTCCCAGCCATAATCATTGTGCATATCGAAAATCAGGCTGACCGCCACATTGCGCGAAATCACACCCGATAACAAAATCCGTGTGAGGAAACTTTTGCCCGTACCCGATTTGCCGAATACCCCCACCGACCGTTGGACGAGGCGTTCTAAGTCGAGGTTGATTTGCGTCTGTTCCAATTCTAAGGGCGCACCGATGTTGAAATGTCGCTCATCTTCTTGCCCAAACACATCATTCACATCCGCCACGCTGGCGTTATATACCTCTGTGAAGTGATTGGGGATGGTTTTCACTGGTTTGGGCGCACCATCTTGGTCGATGCTCAACATGGGTGCGACATGCAATGTGCCATAGGCGATTGTGCCACTGTATATCACCCGCAAAAAGTCGTCCTGCATATTGGGCGGGTCGTTTTGGATGTTGGGCGTGGTGGTATTCAGTTCAATATCGGTGAGCATACAAAAAAAGCGTTTTTCTGCACCATGTATCACCACATAACGTCCAACGGCTAAATTTTCTACGGATTGCACACTTTCGAGTTTGACCACCAACCCTTTGCTCAATGACCCGCCGACCACCACGCCGAGTCGGGTGGTCTCTGTCACCACTGGCTGGGTTGATGTCGATGTTTTTGTTTTGGTTGTGGCACTTTGCTTGCCGATACTTTGCGGAAACCACTCCGCCATATTTTCTTTTTTATTGTTCATAGATATTATCTAACCATTCTCAAATGTTGATATGCCTATTATAACGAAATAGAAAAAAGTTTCCAAATGGGTCTCAATCAATTTATCTTGCAGGAAATTTACAATAACAATGGTAAACTCATTGAAAGGTATCAAAAATAACCTGTAGATACAGGTCATCCAATTATCAGTGATGAGGAATGAACCATGAACATCACCCGTCAAGTCGTTAGCGACCAATTACTTGCTTATCTCAATCAAGAATTAACCCTTGCTCAATTGGTGGATTGGGCAGAAAACACCTTTATTGATGATACGCTTATACCTGATGAAGATATTCCCCTATTGAATGATATTCTCATGTATCTGGCGGGGGCAGATACATCTCAATTTTCTTTGACCTGGGATATATGTGCCGATTTTATGGCAAAACTCGGCACACCCGTTAAAGTCATTCGCCAAATGGCAGAGGAATCCTAAATGGGCTATTTGATGCGTTATTTTATCCCGCAATCGGCGGAACAAGTATCTTTATCGGTCATCCGCGAGGCACTGACCGCCATCGACCCGCATTATACCATCCAGATCGATCCGACCGATACCTATTTTGGCGATTTGTATTATGGTGAGCGCGATCTGGGCGAAATCGAAATTAACCATCGAGACGATGAAATTTTTCAAGAAGAAATCGATGATTTTCTCGATTTGCTGGCATATAGCCAAGATCCACACAAAGCGGTGGTCATCAACACCCTAAAAACGGCGGGGCAGATGGTGGCAATCTCGGCAATTTGGCGCGATGGCGATGCGGATGATGCCGATGCCGTCCATGACCGCATTGACCCGTTATGGGAATGGTTAGATAATCAGTATCAGGGGATGTTGCATTGTGATGGGGATGGTTTTTATCATGGCGAGTCGCTCATCTTAGAAATGACCACACGCATTTAACCAATTATGTAAGAAAGCGGGTAATTACCCTGTCTAATCAACATCCACATGGGTTATCATACAGCGCAAATGTGG
>PGTJ01000009.1 GCA_002794515.1 Phototrophicales bacterium | reverse complement strand
TCTGTAGCTTCTGCAACAGCAGGCGCTTCTGTGGCTTCTGCAACAGCAGGCGCTTCTGTGGCTTCTGCAACAGCAGGCGCTTCTGTGGCTTCTGCAACAGCAGGCGCTTGCACGGTCACTTCAGCCATCGGTGTCATTTCGGCTGGTGGGGTAGCCATTTCCGTCAGGACGGCTGGCAGTAATACTTTATCAATCACATGGATGACACCGTTGCTGGCGGCGACATCTGCCATGATGACCGTTGCATCATTAATCATGACAGTAGATCCATCAACTGTGACGGTCAAATCTAAGCCTGCGAGTGTGGTCAGGGTTTGACCATTCGCCAGATCAGCCGCTTTCAAGTTGCCCGCCACCACATGATATTGCAATACACCTGTGAGTAATTCGGTGTTTGCCAGCAATTCTTCTGCGCTCATACCGAGTTGTTCTAATAGGGCGGTGAATGCCGCATCTGTGGGCGCAAAAATGGTGAACGGACCTTCTGCACTGAGGGCATCGACCAAGCCAGCGGCTTCAACGGCTTGTACCAAGACGGTGAAATCGCTACCTGCCATCGCCGTTTCGACCACATTGGCGACTTCTGCGGTTGCTTCGGGTGTGGCTTCAACAGGTTCAGCAGTTGCCTCTTCCGTTGGAACAACAGGTTCGGGTGTTGCTGTTGCGGGGCGGGGCGTACGTGTCGCAGGTGTTTCGGTTTGGTTGCCTGTGGCACATGCCGCCAACACCACCGCGAATACCAACGATAAAATCAGTAAAATACGGTTTCTTGCTTTCATTGAGCCTCCATGTGTATACATACATGACGTGGGCAATACAAAATACAACTCTTCCACCACACATTGTTTTTATAATATAGAGATGGTTGTGGTGGGTTTCCACCATCACATAATGTTAACACTTGTGCCGATTTTCGCAACCTGTAATCATGAGAAATTCATGTGCAATATTACCAAACCGTTGTCTATGTATGTGATTTATCAATAAAAAAGGCGCATTTCTGTGCGCCTTTCCTGACCTTTGGTAATCTGAGAAACCCCTGTTTGGGATGACGCTGTCACTTAAACCGATACATCGCGCCGTTCAAACAATATCACCGCGCCACCCGCAAAGATGATGCTGATGATGGCTAATGCCAATGCCGATTCGATAGTCACACCTTGCTCAAGCGCCGTAGTGGTGTTCAGATAGGCGAAGAACGAAAAGCCTTTCATCGTCTCGGCGAAATTGGTGTTGGATATGCCACCAATCACATTCAGCACATAACTGCCGAAGATGAACGCACCCGCCAGCACCGCCGCGGTCACACGACGGCGCACCAGTGTGCCGATGAATGCCGTGATGATCATCATGAAAATTGTCCCTGGCAAAATGGCGAGCGCTCCTATGAGGTATTTGTGCCATTCAAGGTCGATTCTATCTGGCACGAGCATCGCGCCCAAAATGAAGCCCGCGAAGGCGAATAGGGCGATGACGAGGGCGATTACGCTATAAGCGATGATTTTTTCGATGATGATTTGCCAACGGGGCAATGGCAGGCTGAGCAATATATCCATACTGCCATTATCTTCATCGACCGCGCTCACATTTAACCCTGCGATGACCGAATATACCGCCAAAATGAGCAAGATGTAGCCAAAAAACGAATAACCGATGAACCCGACTGGTGTGCCGATGGCGGCAATATCGCTCATGCCAAACATCTCTAGCACGCCTTCGGGCAACCCTTTGGCAATTTCGACATATTGCTGAAAGCCTTCTGGGGTGTTGGGCATCATCAAAAATGGATAAAACGCCAACAAGGCAATGCCCAAGCCCCAATACAGGGCGTGTTTCCAGCTACGGCGCAATGTTTCGTATAAAACTGTCCCTCTCATGATATTGCCTCCAATTCACGTTCCGATTGTATGACTTTGCCATTGTGGGCGATTTTGCCATTGCCGTTCTCACCATAAAATGCGAGGAAGATCTCTTCGAGGCTCGGCGCTTGAATTGTCATATTGACCACATATTGACGGGTAGCCACCTCTAATAGCGGGTGAAAATCGCCCGTGATGCGGAATTTGACGCTGTTATCGGTTACTTTGAGGTCGCTCACGCCACGTATCGCACGCAAGTCATCGGCAATTCGCACGGGTTCGTTATACGTGAGCGTCACCCAACGAAAATCGACATGTGTCAGATTTTTCACCGTCTCGACTGTCTCTAATTTGCCATGACGCAAAATTGCCACACGGTCACAAATTTCTTGGACTTCGCCCAACACATGTGATGATAAAAATACCGTCTTGCCCTGTGCTTTGAAATCCAACATCAGTTGATTAAACACTTGTTGCATGAGCGGATCTAAACCACTGGTTGGTTCATCTAAGATGAGCAAATCGGGGTGGTGCATCAGCGCCAAAATCAAGCCGATTTTGCGTTTATTGCCCGTAGAATAATCTCGAATCCGCTTATTTAGGTCGAATTCCAACTGTTCTGCCAATTGCTTCACATATGCCATATCCCCACCACCACGCACACGCATAAAATAGCGCACGATGTTGATGGAGGTTTCGTTTTTCCACAGGTTGAGTTCGGCAGGCAAATAGCCAATGCGCCGATGAATATCAACACTATGTTCATGGACATCTTTCCCAAAGATTTGGGCATGTCCACTGGTCGGGCGGATAAAATCTAATAACATACGGATTGTCGTGGTCTTTCCTGCCCCGTTGGGTCCCAGAAAGCCCATGATTTCGCCCTCGACCACGTTCAGATTGAGGTTGGATAGCGCCGTGAATGGCTTTTTTGTGCCGACACCATACGTCTTGGTGAGGGCTTCGGTGTGAATGATTGTGTTGCTCATAACCCTTACTCCTTATCTGATGTCTCTTCTCGCGCCACCAGTTGCGCTTTATATGCCGCGATGAGTTGCATGAGAATGGCTTTGCCTGCTTCTTTATTGCCCCCATCGGGTGGTGTGAATGTTTTCTCTAATATCTCGCCAAAAAAATTGACCACATCCTCGAATGGTGGGGCTTCTTCTGGCGGGATGATGTCCTCAATGGTGAGCAAGCCATACGCCATATAATCGAGGGTGTATGCCGCCAATTTGAGGTCTAAATCTGCGCGAATCACACCCGCCTGTTGCATCAACTGCAAAAATTCTGGGCGGGAGCGCCGTTTGAGGTGAAACATATCGAGTGCTGTCCTTTGAAAATACGTGCCGAATATGTTTTTGTTATTACGAATGAGTCCGATGAGCAAGGGATAACGCGGTATCAACCGCATAGCCAGTTGGTATAGTGTGACGAATGACCAGCTATCCATATCCTGCTCTAAGAGTGTCATGATGTCATCTGCATATGCGATGCTTTGGCGCGTTATCAGGGCATCGACCAGGGTTTCTTTGCTGTCGTAATGCAAATAGATTGCCCCTTTAGAAATGCCCGCTTCTTCTGCGATGTCGCTCATGGTCATTTTGTCGTAACCATAGCGCAACAATAAGCGAGCCGTTGCCTCTAAAATCCGTTTTTCACGCGGTTTGTTCTCTGATTTTTGCGCCTTAATGCCCATAGTGTCCTTTCTGACTGTTTGACCGATTATTTATTTCTGGTCAAATCGTACACCCATTTGGGTATAAAAAATCCCCCAGTTTTTGGGGGATATCGATTTATCTTGATGGTTCATCGTGTTCTTTTGTCGCGTCATTCGCTAGAGAAGCCCACTGAAGGGGCTGTGTGCATCTCAGCAGAATCGGCAAGGTCATCGGCGTAAGGGTTCGAGCAGATATTCACCACTCGCCCCTTCAATCACCCACCCTATAATGTTGCGATAATCCACTTGCCACCAAATCCGATTATCGGCACACACCGGTCCTTCTAACACCGTGAAACTCACACCACCCGGTATCTCGCCTAATGTTGCCGAGTCGGGTGTTGGTTGTTCATAAATGATGCTGGTGCCACCGGGCAATACACGCCCACGTCCATTTATGACTAAGCGCGGTGGCAAGTTGGGGGGACATTGCCCTCTGTCTAATCCGAGTGTCGGCGTTGGTGTGAGGGTGGGTGGCGATGTCGGTGTTGCTGTGAAGGTCGGGGTCGGTGATGGGCGCAAGGTTGGTGTGAAAGTCGGGGTGGCGGTCGCCACAAAAATACCACCCGCAGTTGTTTCGCGCAATTCGCTTTCAATGCCCGCCAACGTCAGGCTGTAATTCCCCTGCATATCACCGTAATATGCCGATACCACCACCCGATAAATACCATCTGTTGTCAGGGTGATGGTGATGAGCGAATTTGTGCTATTGAGATAATCATCATTTTCGGTGAGTAAATCGCCATTTGGGGCATACAATTGTAGATACGCATCGAAATCATCACTATTTAGGCTGAGGGTGATTTCTGTGCCTGCAAATCCATCGAAATACCAATCGATCATCTCGGCGGGCGATAAAACCCCTGTTACTTGTGATTGTGGTACAGATGGTGTGTCGGTGGCGGATGGTGTTAGTGTAGCTAAGCCGATTGGCTCAAAGGTGAGCGATGGATCTGGTTGCCATGATAATCCGGCAGATGACACATTTTCGAGCGCCACACGCCCATTACGCGGATTATTCGCTGGCGCGATGTATAAATCGGAATAAGCGATGCCCTCCCGATTTTCTTTGAAGCGGGTGTATGCCACCCATCGACCATCGGGCGACCATGTGGGGTTTTCGCCTTCAACATCGCTGATTTCGCCTGTGAGGATGTCGATAATGGCAATTCCACGCCCCGCATCGGGTATCATCACACGGGTGCTATCTGGCGACCATTGATGGACGGTATCGGATGCTCCCAACGACAATCGTCCTTCAGTGAGGTTGCGCGGGTTATCGCCCGTGATGTTCATCACCCAAATATCATCTGTCTCGCTCTTGTAGCTGATGAATAAGCCATTGGGCGACACCGATGCGCTGAATTCGGATATATCATCGCTATTGCTGAGATTGATTATCGTCTCTGGGTCAAAATTGCTCGATACACGGAGAATATCATTATTCGTGCCAGCTTCGATATGTGTCGAATAGGTGATGAATGTCCCATCCACAGACCATGATGGCATACTATGCGAGTTGAGGTTATTGAGGGGGGGGGCGTAGGTTCGATTTTCGCGTGTGTCGAGTGAATAGATATTGATAACATAATCATCGCCACGCTGTGTCAAAAATGCTACTTGTGTGCTATCCCATGCCCATGTGATATGCAGTGGATTTTCGATGTCGGTGGCGATGAAATCTTCGCCAGTGGGGCGTATAAATGCCAATTGATCATCGGATATAAAGGCTATCCATGCCCCATCGGGGGAGAAATGCGGGGCAATATCTTGTGGTGATTCGTTGGGGGGGGATAGGCGTTGTGTGCTTGCATCGACTACATTGAATAAGCGCAATTCACCACCGCCAGTTACGCCTGTCGGCATGATATAGGCGATAACCCCGCTCGGCGCATCATCGCTTTGGGCAAAGACAAACATGAATGGCATGAATAACCATATCAAGAACAGACCTATTCTATATTTTAGTTGCATAGATAGTCCTTCATCGTCACGAATAGATTGTAGATGTCACACATTATAACGCATTAACGGGGCAAAGACTGCAAATATGCCACCAATGCGTTTATTTCTGCCAATGTCTTTGTGCCGATGATTTGATGTGTGCCTTCTAACAAAAATACCTCCTGCAGGGTTTGGGCGCGTCCATCATGAAAATATGGGGCGCTCATCCACAACCAATTCAGTGTTGGTGTTTGAATGCTAATGCCCATCCCCACATCATGACTCAGACCATCTAAGCCTAATGCGCCACTATGACAAGTCGCACAATTTAATTCTGCAAAAATCGCCTCGCCCATGCTGACCATCTCCGCCGATTGGGTGATTGGGGTCGGTGGGATTGGCAAGGTGCTGATGTAATAAACCAGTGCATCGAGGTCGATGGATAATCCGCCGTTGGGGTCGCCGAGTGGCGGATTGGATGTTCCCTCTATCAGACCATAACCCGCATGTAGGGTGCGGATTTTGAACTCGACATCTGCCAATTCATCCCATGCGCCTGTGGCGGTGTATGGGGCGGTATCAGATAGGTTATACAACACAGGGGTGTTGCGTGCGCCACCCGGAAAATCGCGCCAGATGCGCCCGTCTGATTGTCCATCGAAGTGACAATTGGCGCAACTCACCCAGCGCGTCCCCATGCGCTCATCAGAGGCATTATGAAATAATTCTGCACCAATGACCTCATCAATCAGGATGTTCAAATCGCTGAGTGGGATGGTGGTGGCGATGCTGAAATCGCGGGTATCGATTAGGCTGACAGTGCCGTCTATGGCGTTATGCACAACGGCGATGCTATTATCTAAATTCAGCACCACGCCACGCGGATTTTTGCCAACGACCACATTCGCCCGTGCCAAACCTGTGGCGAGTTCGATGACCGAAATATCATCTGTGCCAGCATTCGCCACATATAACAAGCCTCGCACGGGGTCTAAATCAACGGCGAATGGGCTATTGACAGGGCGATCTGCCACATCCAACGCGATGCGCGCATCGCGGATGAGCGTCATGGTGCGTAAATCCACCACATTTACAACGGGGAAGATGATGGTATCGAAGGTCAGCGCCCGCGCATTGGCGTTGCTACGGCTTTGGGGCAGATATGCCCGCGCCGATGCGGGATCTATCATCACCGATTGGGCGAGGCTCACATCATCGCCTGTGCTAATCACCCGCACCACCTGCGCTTGTGGGGTGTATATCAACGAAAAATCGCCACGCCATAAATGGGTGACATACAACAAATTGCCCCATAACGCCAACCCAGTCGGATTTGGTGGGGTAGAGATGCGTGCCGATATGACCCCTGTGACAAAATTAATGCGGATGACCTCATTTGTGCCTTGTAACGATACATATGCCGATTCGTCATCAATTGTCACCACGCCATACGGCAAAATCCCCACATCGAATGTCCGAATGACTGCACGATTTGGCACATCAATCACGCTTAATGTGCCACTATTACGATTGGCAACCACCAAAAGCTGATTATTCGGCGTGAAGGCGAGTGTGCGCGGGTCATCGCCCACAGGGATTTCGATGAGGCTGGTGCGGGTTTGTAAATCGAGTAGCGAGATGGTGTCGTTCAAAAAATTGGCGATGGCGATAACGCGCCCTGTGCTGGTCAGGACAATGCTGGCGCTATTGGTGGTGCGCGTGTTGGCATCGGGCAGGGCATATAGTGGGCGCTCCTGTGCCGATACCGTGCCTAGTATGAGGCAGATCAGCATGAACAGTATCCAACGAGAAAATCGCATGACCATGTTATTCATTATTCCTCAATATCTCTGTATCCACCGAATAGAGCCTGTCATGAAATACGCTTGCCGTGCGGGCGATGATGTTGGCATTGCCATCGCCATCTGTCCCTGTGATGATGAAGCTGATATACACCACATCTGAGCCAGAAGCACCTGTCCCGCGTCCATCCGCTTCGAGGTTGGGGAAGGTACTGCTGAGGGTGGTGGGGTTATATTGAAATGATGCTGTGCGCCCGGTCAGGGTGAGCGGTTGCGCTTGTAAGATATTGGATGCTGTACTCACCACCACATATGCCCGCAATCCAGAACCAGACCATGTATTGGGGGCGGTCACGCCAAAATTGAGGGGCGCGCCCGCCGACACAGCAATACGCCCTTCTGGACGTGACCAACTCAGGACAGGGGATGTGCGGGATACCACATACACCGAAAAAGCCCAATTTTGTGCGCCCAGCGCCGTGCCTGTGGGGATAGGTCTATTCAAATCGCCCGCCGATGTGGTTGTATTGGGGGTGATGGTCATCTCGACTGTCCATATCCCAATTTCATCCAAGACCATATCGTGTTCTGGACGATAAAAATATCCCAATGGATTGCTCATAGCGCTGAATTGGGTCTTGATGCCACTGGGCGATGTGACCACCACCGCCACCTGCGAGGTGAGTGTGGGGGCAATTTGCCCCGTCAGGGTGAGGATTTCGCCTTGTGTCACCACCTGATAGGGGCGGATGCCCGTCAGGTGCATGAATACATCATGGCGTTGATTGCCAAAGGTGAGCAGTGCGCCGTCTGTTGCGCCACCACCCGCACCACGATACGGCGGATACACACCCGCCGTGCCGTCTGTTGCGCCAACACTGGCGAATGCCGCATATGGCACAATGGCATTCACCCCTGCCTCGGCATTTCGCACCACCAAACCGCCATATAAAAACAAATAATCGCCTTGTCGATCGCCAGCCGCCCCAGCACCCAACTGCATGTTGTAGGGGTCTTCGCTATCCCAATGCAAATCGAGCAGGGGCGAATTGCCACCCAACACAAATTGACGGGCGGTGACATCGGGACGTATGGCGCTGATATAGGCGTAGGCTTCATTCACCAACAAATTGCTATATAACGATGCTCCATATTCGTTTTGTGTGCCACCGACCACCGAGAGCATCGGCAACCAGTCTTCAATCGCCATGCGGTTGATCGAGACACCATAGGCATTGCGATAATCAGGGACTGTGCCGAGTAGCCATGCCTCGAAATTGCCTTGTGTATCTTGGATATACATGGCGGGACGCAAACCACCATTGCGCGAATCTCGAATACGCGCCACATCACCCACAAAATAGGGGAAGTGTGGACGGGTGTTATTGCCCGCGCCAATACGATTCGCCAATTGGTTGGCATTGAACCATGCGGGCGCGAGGCTGGTGGCGAATCCATCTAAGCCCCGTCCCCCATGCGCGATGAGTGTCGATGTATCATCGGCGATGACCCCTGCGCTTCGCATACTCGCCGCCCACAATGCGCCATTCACATCCACATAGCGCGCTTCATAATCGATGACATATTCGCCTGCTTGGTCGAATATCAATGGCTCGCCCGTCAACCGAAAATAACCATAACGGTCGGCGCGCCCAGAATAATCATAGGTCATCACCTCGCCCGTTTTGTGATAGAGCATCACCTTGATACTCACATCGGCAGGGAAGCCAGGGGCAATCCGCCCCGCAGGGAAGAACGAGTCGCCGATGAAGAAGGGTATGCCAGACGGCACAGCAGGGGTTCAATCGATTTGTTCGGCGATCAACAGGCGGTATGTGCCACCGCCGTTATAACGGTTGCCATTCAAATCCTCGACATTCCCTGTGAGCGAGATGAGATATTCGCCATACTGATTAAAATTGAAATTGGCATATTCGGGGTTATTCGTCCCCAAGCGATACACATCAATGGGCGATTGCCCGCCGAATAATGTCCGTTCATCAATTTCAGGTGTCGAGACCCGATTTTGCACAATCGCCACATCGGGCAAATCGGATACAGATCCATTAGGGGCGGTGATAGTCGCCTTTAGCCTGCCACCAGGGAATAATAACGGCAATAATGGTGGGGCGCTAGTCGTATAACTATTCGGCAATTGATTGAGCAGGTATGGTTCTAATGGATAATTGGCGGGGGGCAAAATATAGGTCGGGCTATCGTAACGCACCCGATTCGAGAGCGCGACATGTGCTTCCGTGGGCAAAATCCCTCGTGAACCATCGGATGGATGATCATAAAACAAGGCGAATGGCAGTTGAATATCGCTCACATTGCCGATGTTCATCACCACAGGCAAGCGGTTAATCGGCTTTTGCGAAATACCTGCGCCACTGCCAAAAATGTCACTGGTCTCCCATCGGATAGGTGGGCGATCGCCTTGTTGGATATATCCTGTTAGTGTGGGGACATAAATGCCATGTGGCAAATCGGTGGGCAGGGGGGTATGAAAGCGCAACCCGACATACAGCACATTTCCGTCTTGGATGATGGCGGTGGGCGGAATTTCGATGCGCTCAAATTGATAATCGCCACGCAGGTTGTCTATTGCCAAGCCCGATGGGGTTAGCACATTCGATAATCCGTTGTTAGTGTGTGTGGCGGCGATATAAGTGGCGATTGGGTTATTATCGGTTTGTACCGCCACAGGTTGCAGGGCAATATCGGCGAACATCCGCAAATTTTCGAGCGGGGTATTGCTTGGCAGGTTGAACACCATATCCATCTCTATGATGAAATCATCCCCCGCATTCAGACGGCTTGCATTCACCCGTCCATTAGCATACCAGAATGATGCCCCATTGCCGATTCCGCCTGCCGTATAAAAGCGCGAGACACTGCTCTCGGTCAATTGGCTGGTGGGAAATTGTCCGTTGGGGATATTGACGGTGTTGCTGGCATTGCCATAAATAATCACCCCTGCGCCACCGGGCAACGCCACTGGGCGGTTTCGCAAGTTATCGGGGATGCTATTAGCGGGGCTAATCCAGAACGGTGTGCGTCCTGGTCCGTAGATGGTGGTGCTGAATGCCCCTGTGATGCTGGCGTTGACATACACCGTCTGTTCGGTGAACAGGTTGCGTATTGCCAATTGTGCCAAGGGGAACACCGCATTTGATGCCCCACTAATGGTGACGATGCCCCGCTCATCGGGCGCAGATATGGTGATGAGGGCGGCATTGGGTGGGTCGCCTTGCACAGGGACTGGGGCTTGGGCGTATAGATTGCCCAAACTGAGCAATGACCATATTAAAATGAGGAATAGCGGTAATATGCGTCGCAAGGCAGGCTCTCCCGCAAAAAATAAACCAAAACATAACCATCTGTGAGTATAGATTGTGGCGGGATGATTGTCAATTTTTTGCTCGGTTTTTATGTTATAATCGGCACATCATTGATGAATTGTACAGGTGTTATTTGGTGATTACACAACCATCCAGCAGTTATCATAATCAATTGGCAAGCCTGATAGAGGCGCAGATTGGCATCGCCGTCATGAGCAAATTGCAACATGTCTTTAACGACTTATTGGCGGCTCATGCCAAAGGCGATGTATTAGCCTACTTACAGCGTCTCTCCGTCACTACTTATGCCGACCCCGATTGGCAAACGGTCATTCAAACCCTGACAATCGGCGAGACCTATTTCATGCGCGAAAAAGCCCATTTCGATGTGTTGCGACATCATATCTTGCCCGCCATCATCCAAAAACGGCGCGAATCGGGCAATTTGTATCTCAATATTTGGAGTGCGGGTTGCGCTACTGGCGAAGAAGCCTATTCCCTCGCCATTTTGCTCCATGAGTTATTGCCCGATATTGACCAGTGGCACATTCATCTTTTAGGCACAGATCTCAATGCCCAATTTTTATCGTGGGCGCGATTGGGTGTATATCGGGAGTGGGCATTTCGGCAAGTGGATGATACTTTTAAGAATACCTATTTTGACCGTGTAATCGGTGGTTGGCGCATAAAACCGTTTTTGCTAGAGCGCGTGACATTTCGTTTGATAAACCTATTAGATACCACGCCTACACCGCAATATGACCTGATTTTATGTCGCAATGTGTTGCTCTATTTTAACGCCACCAGCGCCCAACAAGCCGAAACACTCTTTCATCAGGCGCTCGCCCCCGATGGTGTGTTGATCTTGGGGCATTCCGAGACGATCCGTAATCGCCAAGCCTGGACATATCACCTATACAACGACACCCTGTTTTATACCAAAGCAGGGGCGCGTCCACATTCAGTCGCCCCGCCAGATGATGAAAAATCGCCAACTCGGTTGTTGTTGCAATCGGTATACGAACAGGCAGTGAACGCCATTCAGACCGAACAGCACATCCAAGCTGAGACGCTCATCGGCGAATTATTGACTGCCGAACCGCATAATCCGGGCGGGCATTTGCTCTTGGCGGTGGTGTATGCCAACCAGAAAAAAGTGCCAGAGGCACACTTTCAGCTCGACCTCGCCTTAGATTACAATCCGCTCATGGCAGATGCCCATTATGTGCGTGCCATGTTGCATTGGGAAGCGGGCGAGATGGACGAAGCGGGCGAGTCGTTGCGCTCGGCATTGTATTCACAACGCAACCATCCACTCGCCTCGTGGATGATGGGCGATTATTTCGCTAAACTGAATAAACCAGACCGTGCTGTGCATCATTGGCAAAATGCCCAACGGGCGATTAAACCTCTCTTACCAGAGTGTCCTGTATGTGTCGTTAGTCCTATGTTGGCGGGGCAATTGGGCGAAATATTAGCCGAAAAATTGAAAAACGCGCTATAATCTATCTCATGTTGGTTATAGACCCTATCAGTTAGGACAAGCTCGTGTCTGAAGCGAAATTTATCCTCGAACATTTTTATTATGGTCAACTGGTGACCAATAACAAGCCAATAGGCGACCAACGGATTTTAGCCATGTCGCCCGGTGTGTCGCCAAAATTGGCAGAGCAGGCGATTGAACGGGTGACATTACCCCCATTTTTGACTGCCAAAAGTGGGTCATGGGCGATTGTGCGCGGGCGTAGCCGTCTGATGCCCTTCTTGATGATACAATCGCAACAGGGCAGTGCGGGGCAATTGGTGGCGCATTATATTTTTATCACGCCCGAACTGCTCAAGGCGATATTTGGCAATATTCGCGCCCTGCAAACCCTCATCCAAGAGAACATGCCCGTTTTTGATAAACCCGATAACCGCCTGAAGCCGATTGATTTTGTCTTGCCCAATAGTCGCACCAACGACCAAGAAATTGATGATATTTTAGAATTGATGACCCTTACCGGCAATAAATTGCCGATTATCGAAAATTTGCTCGGCGCAATCGTCAAAAGCACCCCGCTCATTATTCAAGGCGCACCACCCGACCTCGACCAACGCGTGCAATTTATACAAGGCTTATTGACCTTGTTACCTGCATCAGCGCGGTATGGGGTGACTTTTTCGACCCACAGCATCCCCAGTAATGATAACGATGCCCAAATCCGTTTTTATGGCGATGATGTACCCCCATCCGATGCCACTGTGTTTAATTGGACGCGCAAGCAGATGTTGGGTGTGACCAATGACGACCCATATAGTCGCTTTATCATCAGCCAATTGCGCCTCGATGCCCAGTTGGTTATCCAACGCAACAACGCCATGACGGCAGTGGCGGGGTGGCGCTTTAACTTGGGCGATAAATTGAGCGATGCCTTAGCCTATGCCTCGCAACGGCTTCGGGTCGATGAAGCCATCCGCAATTCGCAACCTGTAGATAAAGATGAAGTGGCACGGATTTTGGGCGAAGACCCCACGCTTTCAGATGAATTACGGGCGATGTATGCTGGACACCTGATTAAGTTTTCGCTCGCTATGCAAGATATGAGCCATGCCGACCCCATCGCTGTTTTATTGCGCGAAGACCCCAACCTTGAGCGCATCGTATGGCGACAAATGGAGGCGGCGCTCAATGAAGGACAGGGTTGGTTATTGCATGATACACTCATCCGTTGGATCACCAATCCATTGGGTCCGCAAGGGCATGATTGGGTTGATTTAACCCATCGAGCAGGGTTATCGCGCTTGAAATCGTTAGTCGATAGCACCGATGTCGAGGGCATATCCGAATTTCTGAAAGATTTGCAATCGGCAGACGAATCCTTGCATGTCGAGCGCATTATCCAACCCGTATTGCGCTTTACCCTGCCTTTATCTGGTGATGCACAAATTGCCGAGAATGTGTTTTTATTGGCGCTCAAATATTTAGAACCCGATGCCTTCAAGCGCTTGATGGTTCAGGATAAATTCCGTGAACGGCTCAATCCTAATATCATCCGCGCATGGGGGGTGTTGAATACCGATGCCAAAACACCCAATGCGGGCGAAATTTTGGTGAAGGCGGCGCGGAGCTTTGGCGAAAATTGGGAAGGCGTGGTGTTGTTGCGCCTGTGCGAAATTGCTCAAGACAACGGGCAACTGACAGTTTTTTCGCCCATGCTCATTCAACGACTTTATCATATCCTCACCACGCCACATGGCGCATTGCACGCCGATCGCTTGCGTAAAATTATCAGCACACTCGAAGACCGCACCGTCCTCATCACACTGGAACAACCATCCCCACGTATTTTATTACAAATTCGCTTGTTATTGGGCGATTATCAAGAACTCGCCGCCCAGATGATCAAACAACTCTCGGCATTATATGCGGGTGATAACCAACAATCTTATTTAGATACCATCGGCGTGGTCTTTTCGCAAACACCTGTGCCATTGCGTGAGGTGACGACTATGTTACGGGCGATTAATCAATACGGTGTAAAATCTGTGCCATATATTGTCGCCAGCATCAGCACCTTGCAACGACACACAGGCGCGGCAGAATTAGATGACATTGCTGTGCGAATTGGTCAGCAACTGTCTGATGAACGGCATCTGATTGATGTCGTCCCGCCTGCGGCAATTATGGGTTTGTTAGACCATTATGTCTCGCGCCGTAGCTTAGAAGGGCTAGAAGACATCACCCCCGTTGTGCCTCATGCGATGGTGGCGCTCGGTGCAGAAGGGGCGCGCACAATTGTCGAGATATACAAAAAAATCGAATGGAACAACCAAGCCAAAGCGAAGGGTGTCGAAATTTTATCGGGGTATATCCGCCTCTTGGATGAAGAACGCGGGCGCAAGGTGATTGCCTATCTGCTCAAAGAATTATCGCCAGCTCTCAAAGCCCCGCTCGAAGTGGCATTCACCCTCAAACGGCTAATGGGCGAGATGACCCTGCTCGAATATGGTCAACACTTGCAACACGCCCTCGACTTTTTGACCTATACCCATCAATCCTATTTAGATCCCAAACGCATCCCTGCACAGGTAGCATTGGTCAATGGTTTGGCGGCGATACCCGGTCGCCTCGATCGTGCTGATAACAGTGCGCTCATCAACAATATCCTCGAAATTGGCGAGATCATCGTGGGTTATGCCAAACAACATCGCCCCGAATACGAAGATGATGCGCGTATTTTGCGTTTGGTCAATGCCAAGCAAGATCCCGCCAGCGCCTATGAGGTGGTGCGGGTGATTGGTGGACAACTAACACCCAATCATGACCGTGTGACCACACAGCTCACCGTACCCGATATCCGTTATCCACTCGATGGCAAAACGTTGCCCATTTTATTGCGTGATATTAAAGCTACCCATTTTGTGCTAAGTAGCCTACGTCGTGCTATTCCAGATACTGCCCCTGTGCGCTTGCCTGTGGGCGATATTGCCCGCGAGGTGGGGCATATCATCGCCGCATCGCTCGAAACACCATCCACAACCCAATTACAAGAGATTGGGCGAAATTTGCAACATGTCATCAATATCCTCGTCATGATACAACAATCCAGCGATCCGAAAGCCTTCGAGAATGCTGGATTTGCTCGCAAAATAGAGACAGGTGGGCATCGCCCGCGCAATACACTCGAATTTTACCGCTTCATGTATGGGTATTATGGGGGACGTGGCTAAATGGATGTCGGTGTACAGATTAGTCAATATAAAATCGTTGAGCATATCGGGCGGGGAGGCATGGCGGATGTGTGGTCTGCGCGAGATACCAAGCTCAATCGCATGGTGGCGATTAAAACCATCGCACACGGGCTTGCCAGCGATTCAAACCCTGTCGCCATGTTCAAGCAAGAGGCACAAACCATCGCCCAGATGGAACATCCGCATATCTTGCCGATTTATGATTTTGGTGATTATGAGGGGCAACTGTATATCGTTATGCGTTATGTGGCGGGTGGCTCGTTAGAAGATTTGTTGCGCCGCGGTCCGTTGCCCATCAATGAGGCGTTACGCATGGGGCAAGCGATTGCCCAAGCGTTGGATTATGCCCATAAACAGAAAGTGGTGCATCTCGACCTCAAACCCCCCAATGTCTTGCTCGATAGTTCACAATCGCCTTATTTAGCCGATTTTGGCTTAGCGACCGTTTTAGACCGCGAAGGCAAAGCCACCAACCCAGGCTCTGGCACATTGCTTTATATGGCACCCGAACAGTTGACATCAGAAGTTATCGACTGGCGTGCCGATTTATATAGCTTTGCCGTGGTCATGTTTCATATGCTCACGGGTGTGTTGCCATTTGATGCCACGCCAATCGCCCTCAAACAAGTGCAATTTCATGAAGAATTGCCCCCACTAGAGAATATCAACCCGCTTATCCCGCCTTATTTCACCGATATTTTGCGTCGCGCCACCGCCGTGGATCCCGATGACCGTTATGGGTCGCTCATGGAGGTCATCGATGAGATGTGGGCTATCCTCAATACATCAGAAGTCGGCACATTCGGTGTTGGCGAAAGCGAATACATCCCGCCAGAGACCGATTTATCACAATTCGATACCGATGATATGGGCATCTTAGAAGCGGTGGATATTTATAGCCGTGCGCGTCATAATTGGGCAGGTGGGAATGGGCGCTTTTTGCTCGGTGTCACCAATTATATGCTCATGAATGGGTATTACATGAATGCCGAGAGCTATCATCTGGATTTAGATGAGGCAGGCACACAAATGCTCTTGCGTGGGGCGTTGGAATATGACCAAGAGGTGGATTTTTGGTGGAATAAGCTCGATGACGAAAATCGTCGCTGGGTGTGCCTCCATGCGCTTCGCAGTGGCAATGCGCCTGCACGGGTGCGGGCGTTGTATCGCCTCGAGACACTCGCCGATTCAGAACGTCCACAAATCCCCAAATTGGTCGCGCAAGCCTTGCAGGTCGAGACGAATGAGGCGGCTCGTCTAGCCGCGTTACAAGTGTTGGCGACACGCGCCAAACTGATGACCAAACAGAAAAAATTTGATGTCAAAACCCAATATCGCGGGCGGATGCTCACCAGCAACACTCGTGACGAAATCCAAGAAATGGATATGGGCGATTGGCAACAAACGGTGTTCTCTGAAGATATCGACACACTCATCGCCGAAATCGCTGTCGATTATGGGATGCCCAAAGTGGCGGAATGGGCGGCGCGTGTCGTGGGGAAGATCCGTTCTATCACCGCCGTAGGGCATATCGCCCAAGCACAACGCGAGGGCAGGCGTGGTGCATTACGCGCCCTCGCATTGGTGCGTGATGAAGCCCCATCACTGCCATATGGTGTGAGCATTTCGGGGCGGATATATGCGTGGATGACCAACACCCTGCGTCGGATGATTGATAAACCGCTCGCGCTGATCTTCCGTTTCTTCATGGCGGTGATTGGCGGGTGGTTGGCGATGGGCTTGACCATCTGGATAACCTATCGGAGCGAATTGATTTTCACCCCACAACGCTGGTCGAATTCATTGGCGGTGGGGCTGATATTCGGCTTATTCATCGGTGTTCTGGTGTTATGTACCGATGAATTCATCACACGATTACGTGGATTTTGGCGTTGGTGGGTGCGCCTCATCGTCAGTTTTGTTGTAGGTTGGTTTTTGGGGACATTGGTCTGGACGCAATATACATGGTTGTTTTTGCAACAACCCGAAATTAGCGTCACCGTCATGCGTTTTGGTGGCTTTGGCTTGATGTTGGGCTTGTTCTTGACCACCATGCTCAATTTACGCAGTTTTCTATCTATCCCATTGACGGCGCTTTTTACGTATATCCCCATTTATGTCACCTATCAAATATTTTATCTATTTGAAGAAGTGCCATTCTTCACCCCGTTGAGCGAATGGTCGTATCAGACCTATTCGCACACGCCAATTTTTAATTTAGAGCGATTGGGCAATGTAGAATGGATGACAACGCAAATTGTTTATCCTTTCAAAATCGATTGGGCGCTCATCTTTTATGATTATCCCGAACAAGTTTTTAGTGTTGGCTTGATGTTCGCCATCATCCTCGCCGTTGGCGCACACTTCCCATCGTTATTACGGGATGTTCGGGCGCTCATCCGCCTTGTGCTACATCTCCGTAAATCGACCGAGCAACCCGCACTCAAACGCGCCCCTGCTGTGGTGTCCCCCACACCCGCACCAGCGCCCAAACCTGTCATATCCCCCGCCCAGAATTTACACACCGAAATCGATGTGAATTTGGGCAAAGGGGATGATGAAAATTTGCCAAAGACGGAATTGGATGTGCAAAATCAGTCATTACAATCGTTTATCGCTTCTGGCGATACACAACCGCTCACCGAGCGCATAGAAGCGCTGAAGACGACCGAACTGGATGTGAATATGGGCGTATCTAAGCAAATCCAAGAGGACGATACTCCCACCAAGCCCGCACCCAAGCAAGGCGGGCGGGTGAATATCAAATCGGGCATCAAGATTAACCTCACACCACCCACAAGCGATAGCAATACCGAATTGGATGTGAAAGATAATAAAAAAGATGAGGATTAACACCATTTTTACACGATAATGCTATAATTCCCACTATTCAAAAATCCCTCATTTTGGGGGATGATGGACAGTGTGAATGTCCTATAATTCAAGCTATGTGCGCTTAAGGCACGATAACCGCATAGGAGATGATAAACAATGAAACAACAAGAAAAAAATTGGCTCATTTATGAATCAGGTCCGTATGATGAGGATGACGAAATCGAAGATGATTTCGATGAATATGATGATGACGATTACGACTATGATGAAGATGATGACTACGATTATGACGAATATGATGATGACGATGATTACGATGAATATGATGATGACGATGATTACGACTACGATGAGGAAGACTAAATCGTAGCGGTTATGATTGGTGTACAGATGTCATAACAACCCTCATCTGTACACATCCACCCCCTCTTTATGCCTGCAAATATAACCGTCCCCCAAATTCATTGACCAACGCATTATCTAAATCATCGGCATATCCCGATACAAAATCGATAATATCATCGGTCTCATCGGCATCTAAGCCGTGTAATGGGCGCTCATTAAAGACATATACCACATCCTGAAAAATCCCCAGCGAGGCGCTGGTCATCTGTAAGTTATACTCTAGCAAGCGCCGATATAGGGGCAATAAATTGCTCTGTGGCAAATACATAATGGGCGATAGTACCTGTAAATAGGCTTTATCTTCGCGCTGGACGATATAAATCTCGATGCTGGCAGATCCGCGCCGAAATTCCCAGCCATAGCCTTCTTCTAATGACATCTTGGCTTCGGTTATATCCACACCGATTTTTTGTAAAATAATCTCGACATCACGCACATGCCGTTCCAACGGCTTGACATCATTGCGATTGCGGTTGCGTCCGAACATACTCATCCATCCTCTTCATTTTTTAGCCGATTTTTTACGAGTTTTGCCACATCGTAAACATGTATCCAGATAAAACCCAACCCGCGATTGGCAATATTCACAGGCTTCGGTGGTGTTTTCGCCATAACGCCATGCCATATCGGGTGTTGGATAGCGCCGAACATCTTCGGCATGAGGCAATACAGACCCACACGTCTCGCAATAAAAACCACCTTTGAGCATAGGCGCGTTGCTCCGATTGCCACATCGCCCACAATACACCGTGTTGGGGGTGTTCAATTCGCTTTGGGTGCGCTCCCATAACCAGAAGATATGATGAATATGCACCCCAAAACAATAAGCGGTGGTACGGCTGGTGTTTTTGGTCAACATGCCCACCAATTGATTGGCATCGTTGAACAGGGGCAATCCACCAGCATCGGGCAATTTTTCGATGGTGGTCGGAATCCAGAATGGCTTCAATTCGTTCTTGGTGGCGCGTCGCTTGCCCGTCACCGATTTGCCATAATGCGAATGGGCGATTAACGCGCTATTTTCGGGCAAATTGGCACTGCTCACGGGTTGTAACAGGTGTTGGATGGTCAAACCCGTCTCGATGAACACGATGTCATATTCGGGATAAGCACGGATGACTTGGGCATCGAATTCTTGATGATCATCCAATTGCACGCGCACCGTGTGTTCGCCACTGACAACATAGCGCGTGGTGACGATGACCCCTTCGCGGTTGATAAAAAAGCCTGTCCCGCGCCCATTACGCACACCGCGAATCCCGACTGTGCGATACAAGGCATTGGTGCGGGTGACGGGCTGGGGCGTTATTGGTGTGACCGATGGCGGTGTTGTCGGTGTGGGTGTTGGGTCGGGTTGTGGTGGCGGAGCAGGTGGCACATGAGTGGGGCGAATGGGCATCGCCTCTGGTGGAGGGGGGATATGCAACGGCGGGGTAGGGGGTAAATTCACCGCCATGAGGCGGTCTATCCGCACTTGCACATCCATATTGTTGGGGTCGGCGATGAGCGCCTCTTGATAATAATTGAGTTTGGATTGGTGGTTATCGGTGGTTTCTGCTAGCCATAACAAGGCGGTGGCTCGCAGTTGTCCACGAATGGTGTCATCGCGCAGGGCGATGCGTAAAAAGCGTGCGCCCTCGCTGGTCTTGCCTTGTTGAATGGCTTCGATACCCTTATAAATATTTTCTACACTCATACCTATCCTAAACGATGTTGGTTTGTTTATTTTGTTTTAGCACGAATAGCCGATTATTGCCATACGACCCCAAAAATTGCCACCAAAATTGCGCCATGTGTTGACGCAATTCCCACGCATCGCTATAATCTGAAATAGCGAAATTGCGCTAGACACAAAAATAGATAAAGTGTGTTAGAATAACAGTGGTAAATAAACAAGTTGTCGGATGGATAATATTCTGTAGAGATGCAGGGGGCTTTTATGCCACTTCATGGTAATTTGAGAGATTTTAGTGCCACACAAGTATTTAACCTGATAAATCTATCGGGGCGGACGGGAACGCTCACTATTTATGAGGGCATTCCCACAGGCGAAAAAGATGCCATGCAGAAAGAAAAAGAAGCCCCTGGCGCAGAAAAGGCAAAAGTTATTTTCAAGTCGGGCAAGTTAGTTCATGCTTTGCTCAGTGGTCAGGCGAATGATTTAATCGCCGTGTTGAACAAGGCGGGCAAACTAACCGACCAACAAGCCGCCATCATGCGCGAACGCGCCAAAGGCACGGCAGATAAAGCCCTCGCCATGCGTTTGATTGGCGCGAATTATGTCAGCCAAGTCGATATTGTCAATAGTATCAAACAATTTGTTTTGGATGTGGTTTATAACCTCATGTCGTGGCATAGTGGACCGTTTCAGTTTGATGACAACGCCTTGCCACAAGAAGACCGAATCTATGTGCCAATTGACCTTGAAAATGTTATTATAGAGGGCGCACGGCGGTTGAAAAAAGATGAAGAATTGTTGGCGGCAATTCCCAATCTTGACGTGGCGCTCAAATTTCCAGAAAATCCCAAAGAGAAATTTAAGGGAATTCATTTGAGTGTGGAAGAATGGCGGGTGGTGTCGTTTGTGAATCCCAAAAATACCATTCGCGCCATCGCCAAAGCCAACAATATGTCCGATATGGAAATTCGGCGTATTGTGTATATGCTTGAACAGGCTGGCTTGGTCGAGATCGTCGCCCCTGCGCCGGGCAGTATGGCGAAATCGGCGACAACACCGACCCGCCGTACGAGCAAGCCACAACCAACCATTAAGAAAGATGTCGTGTCTAAATTGATTGACAAAATTAAGTCGATTTAGGCGTTTGTTTTATGTCAACAGCAACCGTTATTCTTTTATTCGGCATTATTTACGGAAAGCGGGTAAATCATGCAAACTGTTAAAATGGTCATCACTGGTCCATTTAGTTCTGGCAAGACCGAGTTCATTCGTTCCATCTCTGAAATTGAAGTCGTCTCGACCGAGCGCGACATCAAAGAAGATACGGCAGAACGCAGTGAGAAAGAACAAACCACTGTGGCGATGGACTTCGGGCGTATTACCGTTGATGATGATTTGGTGT
>PGTJ01000463.1 GCA_002794515.1 Phototrophicales bacterium | reverse complement strand
GCCATACAGGATATGAAACGCCAACCAGCGCCGTTCACCCGTCTCCATGCGATAGCTGTTGCGATCTAGCCGTTGGACGGTGACTGGGTTGGCGAGACCATCTCGGCGGATGCTGACCGCTAAATCGACCACCTTCAAAAAGGCATTTTCCATTGGACCGGGCTGGTAGCGTTGTGATTCGTATTCATCCTCAGAGACGGCGCGTGCCTCGATTTTTTCTGACCACAGGAAGTGGTCTAAATTGAATTCTGGTTCGCCTGCTTTGCGCCGTTCATCATCAATCGCATTCACCCATACGTTGAATAAATCGGCGATGTCCTTTGGCTCGCCCGACCAATGTTCACGCACTTGGGCGGGGATGGCACGGCGCGGTTGTTTGAAATCGGGATAAATCTGGAATATCGAAATCGGTCGAATCGTCTGACGCGCCCCTTCACGCTTGGATAGTTCCCCAAATAAGGCGGCATCGGCTTCGGTCAGACTGAGCGTATTGCCACCTGAAGGGGTCGGGGAATTATCCCTGCCGAATGGGTCTACATCCAACAATTGATGTTTTCTGCTCATAATGCCAGCTCCATTTCTACACGGTCGACGACTGTCCACATATCGCGGGCGGCACTGCTATCGGGTGCAAAACTAAACACCAACCGCCCAACGGTCGAGGCTTCTGCCCATGTTGTCCGCATATACATTTCGGGCCACACGAGGTTGCCATATTTGGCTTTGAGCTTATTCAAGTTCTCTTGATGCACCAACGTGCTAGAACGGAACATGGTCGGGATGATGCCCATGACCTTGAGTTCGCTCAAGCCGTAGCGTTCACGAGTTGGCTGAATCATCTGACGGTGATTAAAACTTTCGACCAATCCATCGAAGCTGAGGAACTCGCATTTGGTGGGATATAAGATGGCATCGGTCGCCAAATAGATAGACCCATGCAACAACGATGGGGTTGGTGAGGTGTCGAAGATGACCACATCCACAACCCCGTCTAGCTCTTTGAAGCGGTCGGCAACGGCGAACGCATCAGAAATTTGGATGGGGATACTGCGCGTCTCGACATTCGATGGCACGACATATAACTGCCCTTTGGGTGTCTGTCCGGGCGGGGCATATCGCTCTGGATGCACCACCCGCAACACATCACGGAATGGCGAACTCCGCACCAATAGGTCATACAGTCCGGGTTCTTTTTTCAAACCCAAGCACAGCGTGGCATGACCTTGTGGGTCGGCATCGGCGATGATGACTTTATACCCGCGAATAGCGAGTCCGGCGGCGACATGGACGGCGATGGTGGTTTTGCCAACACCGCCTTTTTCGTTGATCAGAGTGATGATTTTCATAGGCTTCTTTCGATTATTGATAGGGGGACTTTGCCCCAAAAACGGTCGGAAATAGGTTTTCTGATGCCTCAGAAAAACGTGATATACACATGATAACATTCTCTAAACTACCTGTCATGTGTGTTCATGCTATATCGGGTTAAAATGCCTTTAAGTGATAATTTTCTGATGAGGATTTGATGATGTTCAAACGAATCGAACCACAAGACGGTCAAGAATCGGTATGGGATTATCCGCGTCCACCCCGAGTCGAGCCAACATCCAAACGGGTGCGGGTGATATTCAACGGTGTGCTTTTGGCAGATACCACCCGTGCTATGCGCGTCTTAGAGACGAGTCACCCGCCCACGTATTACATCCCCCAAGCCGATATTCAAATGCGATATCTGACCAAGACATCGCGCAGGACGGTGTGTGAATTCAAGGGTGTTGCCAGTTATTGGAGGGTTGCCATC
>PGTJ01000639.1 GCA_002794515.1 Phototrophicales bacterium | reverse complement strand
TGGGGATTGATGACAAAACATTGCCATTTGTATTCGAGATGTTTTGGCGTAATGAAATGACAACCCATTCGGGTTTGGGGCTTGGATTGCCTTTTGTGCGCCAGATAGCTCAATTGCACGGTGGTCATGTGGATGTGACCAGCCAAGTCGGTGTGGGGAGCCAATTCACCATTCGTTTGCCAATATAGCGGTGGGTTTATGCCTCGACCACGACACCTTTCCAAAATGCGATGCGACCTGTGACGTGTTTGGCGGCTTCTTTCGGTGTAGGATAATACCACGCCGCATCGACGTTGGTTTTGCCATCGACTTCGATCGTATAGTAACTGGCTAATCCCTTCCAAGGACAGGTAGTATGCGTGTCACTGGGTTTGAAATATTCCATATTGACCGATTCGGGCGGGAAGTAATGATTGCCTTCGACGATAATCGTTTCGTTGCTCTCTGCTAATACAACACCATTCCAAATTGCCTTTGCCATATCAGATACTCCTCATAAATAATCGTGCTATTCATATAGACCCACGACAAGCGGTTATCCTTACTATGGCACAGATAAGGAGATAATGAATGATTTTATGGGCGCAAGCGACGCATTGCGCCCCAACGGTGTCATCAAGACAGGGATTCTTTGATGCGAGCAATTTGATGTTTGAGGTCGGGGAGTTCGTTCAAATCTTGGATGACCTTATTATAACTGTGCAAAATGGTTGAATGGGTG
>PGTJ01000218.1 GCA_002794515.1 Phototrophicales bacterium | reverse complement strand
GGCTTGAATCGCAAGCACCACAAACACCGGGCATCATCGCCCGTAGCCCGATTGGGCATACCATCGTGATTAAAGCCGAAAAACGCATCGCGGGGTATTTATCGTTGGTCGATAATGCCAATATGCTCGATGAATTCGACCGCTTGGTATTAACCTATGGTGCAGATGTATGTGCGATTGAATTGGCAAAAAATCGGGCGATTGCCTCTGCCGTAGAGCAGACTCGGGGTGATTGGGTGCAGATGTGGCTGAGTGGGTCATCGAATGATGATCAATTGCTCATTAAACGGGCGGGGCAAGCAGGGTTTGATGTGGATTCGACCTATATTGTGGCGGTATTCCGCGCCACCACATCGGCAGGTGTGGTTTTGCCCATAGAACCGCTCGTCACACTGGTGCGTGATGACCTGACTCGGCGGGGCATAAATGGCGCGGTTGGTCAACATGTCGATGCAATTGTCGCGCTGTATCCGACTGATGGCACCATGCCCGCCTTGTTGCGTGTGCGCTCGCTGATTGAAGAATTACGCGCACAACTCGCCATGCGGACTCCCAGTGGTGTGGTATCGGCAGGGATGAGCCGCCCTGCCAATTCGTTGCTCGGTCTGCGCGAGGCGTATCGCTCGGCACGAAATGCCCTGACCATTGCCGCCGAATTAGGACAGCGCGAATCGACCACATTTTATGGCGATCTCAAGTTATATCAATTGCTATTGGCGATCAAAGAATTGAATTTGCCTCATTTGCGCCAATTTTATGATGAGTCGTTACGCCCGTTGGTTGAACATGACGACCGCAAACAAGGCGACCTCATTCGTACATTGAATGGTTTTTTTGAGGCGAATGGCAACCTCGCCAAAGCCGCCATCGACCTCGATGTGCATCGGAATACCTTGGTCTATCGCCTAGAGCGCATCACTGAATTGACCGGTTTAGACCTGAATGATGCCGATAATCGGCTCATTTTGCATCTGGCGCTCAAAATCCAACGGGTATTAGCCACCTTGCCCGATGGCAGTTAGGCAATATCAACGACAACACGCGCTTGAAAATCCGCTTTTTCATCTACTATAATGAGATACCAACGCCTATTAAGCCAGTATGGAGGCACTCTACATTGTTATCTCATCAACATTGGTCGCGTGTGTTTAATGTAAACCCTGACGAAATCGATTATCTCATCAACTTGCTCCTCGAAGAAGAAACACCCATGACGAGTCGTGAATTGGCGGTGCGTTTGGTATCGGCACGTCTCGAAAAAGAGAAAACCATCTTACAAGAAAAGTATAAAGATACAGCCGTTTATAACCCCGCCACCACTTGGGAAGTTGGGCAGAAATTGGTCTTTCCGGCATTAGAACATGCAACGGGGCGGGTTATCGAAATACGGGATGGTGATAACCCTGAATATGGGGATTTTCGGGTGATTAAGGTGGAATTTGATGATAAATCGCGCCGTGAATTCGCCTCTGAATATAAACTGCCTCATAAATTGGCGGAATTTTCTGAATTAACAGGCAATCCACTCATAACAGGTGATGCTCTGACGGTTGATGACATCATGAGTGAGTCGGGCGAGCAGATTATCCAAAAATTGGAGCAGACGCTCAAAGCCAATCAGACGTTGGTATCGATTGCCAAATTTTGGTTTCCGAAAGAATTGATATTGCCCGTTGATATTGGCGCATTGCATCTTGCCGAAGCTGTTTTAGATATGAATGGTGGTGGACCAATGCCGACCACCGAAATCTTAGAGCAAATGGGTGGCTTGGGCAATTATCCCCTCAAATTGCAAGAGTTATCGCTCAATTATGCCCTCAATCAAGATGAACGCTTTGATGAAGTCGGACCGACTGGCAAAGTGTTATGGTATCTCTCGCGCATGGAGCCAACCGAAGTTCGTGAAACACCGATTTATTTGCGCTATACAGCAATCGGTTATGACCGCCGATTGCTCACCGAGCAAATGATCGCCTACGAATCCGAAATCGCTGATGAGCTATCTGAACTCGATTATGTGAATACACCCACTGGCACAATCACCCTCATCTATCCCCATCGCCGTGCGGGGACTTTGCCGATTAATGTTCACAATCGTCATATATTCCCAACTGCACAGCGTACTAATCGCATTTGGATTACATTGGTCGATGTTGTCGATGGTGCAGAATACATCGGATGGGTTGTCCCTGGTCAAAGTTATGTGTATGGATTAGCCCCCTTATATGAAAAATATCGCTTGCCGATTGGTGCAAAGGTGACGGCAAAGCAAGGCGCAACACCCGATCGCATCGAGATAGATGCCCATGTGCATAAAGCTCGCACAGAATGGGTGCCTGTCTTCCGTTTGCAAGGGGATGCCCCTCATTTTGAAAACATCAGACGACCTGTAGAAGCCGATTATGACCAATTGATGCTCATCGGTGTAGACCAACTGGCAGAACTCGACCAATTGGTCAAACAAGCACAAACAGGCAAAAAGTCGCTCACCGCAATTTTGAAGATGCTCTTGCCGTCGCTCGGCAAACTCACCCCACAAGGGGCGGCGCACCTCAAGACCATCTATACGGCGGTCAATTTATTACGCCGATGCCCACCCGGTCCCATCTTCGCCACGCTCGAAGCCAACCCCGATTTCACCAGCATTGGTGGCGAATATTGGAAATTATTTGATGATACAGTTGAATAACCTATAGGATAACCTCATGACTATGCCATCCCCCAAATCGAGTGTTGTAAAACCATCATTGAATACCAAATTTCATATTGATTATGAATGGTGGGAAAAATCATCGCCCGATGACTTACGGGTGTATCTGCGTAGTCACCTACCACAAGACCAACAAGACCGCATCAATCCCACTGCCGAAGCCCATATGGTCGATTTTGTCGACCCCAATACGGGCGAAGTGCTGAAGATGGATGAATTGCGTCTCGCTATTAAATTGGCGGCAGAAGCACCCGATTTTATCAATGAACATATTTCGTTGGTCGATAGTGTGTTTCGGGTATTCCTCAAAAATAACAATATTCCCCTGTCTCCCAAACAACTCGCCGAACTCACTGGTCGCCCAGCCGAGACCATCCTCAAGACCCTCAGTGGCAAACGCATTTATCAGGGCATACGCCCCTATTTGAAGTGATTTTTTAGGAGATAAGATCCATACATGAGCCGTGTTATTCATACCGATAGCCCTGGTAAACGTCGCAACCAACAAATGCGAACATCTGCCGAATTATTGCGTCATCTCAGCCAAAAGAGCGAAATCGATGCCGAAGCTAAAGACATGTTGGCATTATTGGTCTTCACCTTGCGCGATATTGCCGATGGCATAGACGAATCGACTGTGGCATGGGAAAAACGCGATTATTGGATGAAAGCCGAAGAATTTCGCACCAAGTGGGGTTGGACACATCGCATGAGCGCCGAGCTAGAAAAGCTCATCTTTGAAGAAAAGTGGGACGAACTGCCCGCCATGATGGTCAAATTACTCCCGCATTTTAGCGATATTAAGGTGAATAAAATCACGCGCAAAGATCAAGCGTGGCTGGGGTGCTATCAGCAATTGCTCAGTGAGCGAGCATAGCACCACAGGTGATGATGCTGATGGACGACAGATACATATACACGCTGTGTTTGTCGTCCATTACCATAAAAAACAGATTGTTAATCATGGAATGACCACGCCAATATTCACATGGCGTATCCATTCGACCCCTTGTGCCAAAAGCATAAACACGCCACTTTGTGGGTCGCTAATGAACAGGGTTGAATCTGCGCCTGTTTGTGTTTGGGCATTATAAGCAATTTCATCAAACGTGGTCGCCCATCCCAATCGGCTACGGATAACCTCGTTATTCCGCCATAGCAATCCAAACCCACGTCGGGGTTGATAGGTGTTCGGATGCGGTGGATTGTTATACAACGGGTCATCGGCGGGCATCCCTTCTTCGTAATTATCTCGAAAGACTTGCCAACGCGGATTTAGCACATCATTGAACATGACATAAATGGCATCTTGGCTACCAACCCATATCATGAAGCCATTTTCAAATGTCTGATAGGCGGCTGGGGAGAACGTTGGTGGAGATAGTGGGCATACAGGTGGTTGTGGATTGATGAAGAACCAGGTGAATTGACACGGCACGGGCAAATTGGGTGTTGGTGTAGTGAATACCCCAATCGGTGGATTTTGATTAATCGGTGGGGCGAATGATGTGGGTGGGATATTGGTCAATGGCACGATGACGCTGGTGGCAAATCCCGATTGTGGCACAGCCGTTGTTGGTAATAACGATGGAATCATGATGGGCGTAATCGATGTGGTTGGTGTGATGGTCGGTGTATTGGTTGGGGTTTTGCTGGGCGGTAGGGTGGGTGTGACCAATACAAAGCCCGATTCGATGGTCGCCGCAACTTGTTGTGGGGCTTCTAACACAGGGGGCGTGCTGGATGGTGTGTTGGTCAGGGCGCGGGTTGGCGCAATACCTGTGGGGGCAATCGTCACCTCTTGAAGCAAAATCGGACCGCTATTCTGGTTGACCGTTGGGTTAGAACTACAGGCAACCACAAGCCCAATCATCCATAAACTAAAAAACCATATCAACAATTTCAATCGCGCCATAATCGTTTTCACCTCTTATGCTTGATTTTATGCTGATTACCATAAGATGCAATGCAAATTTCGAGATTATCCCACGAATTTGATGATACATTTGTGTAATTTTTACAGATTGTGTAAAATGTATGAATGATTTTTAGGTGGATGAATAT
>PGTJ01000352.1 GCA_002794515.1 Phototrophicales bacterium | reverse complement strand
AGATAATGGAATGGAGCGGGTATCCACCGAGAACGAATGGCATTGCCTGCCTCAATTTTGCGAACATCACGTCGCCAACGATTAATCCATTCTTCTCCATCGGATGGTCTCAGTTGGGTGGATGTAAATTGTGCAATCAGACGGCGCAGATTTTCGTATCCACCCCAAACGGCATGAACACCGTGTTCCGGTGGAAATTGCCATATTCGTCCCGCATAAGTGAAGGTATCGGGGTCACCACCTGCTAAGCGACCACCTGTCCAAGATATATCGGCATCGAGTACTAATGGGGGAATATCGGCATCTGCCAGATATGTGGCGGCGGTGAGTCCGGCTAACCCACCGCCGATAATAACAACAGGGTAAATCGTTGTTTCTGTGAGCATGGTCATACCAAAAGAAGGATGCAGGGGATTGAATATCCCCGTGCATTATTGGGTTTCGCACTCATTTTGAATGCGGAATTGTATTATTTCGTTGCAACTTAATGAACGCAAATAACGATTTTCACGCGCCCATGCCAAAACAGATTGTGGACTTAATTCGACACGCCATATCCGTAGGGTTTTATCTTGCCCACTCGATACGGCAAAATCACTATTGGGGATGAATGCCACTTGTGATACCCAGTCGGTGTGTGCATTATAGCGGAATAATTCTTGTCCCGTCTCCACATCCCAAAGGCGCACTGTTGTATCTGCTCCGCCAGATAAGAGCAATGTGCCTGTACTATTAAAGGCAACCGTCTGAATAAAATTGACATGCCCGATAAGTGTGCGGATTTGTTCCCCTGTGTTTGTGTTCCATAGACGAATTGTCGAATCCCACGCGGCAGATGCGATCAAATCGCCAGCAGGGTTAAAAGCGACTTCGTTAACGCGGTTGGTATGCCCAACAAAATCACGGATTTTTTCGCCATTGGCAACATTCCATAATTTGAGTACCCCGTCATTATCGCCTGCCACAAGTCTTTCACCCGAAGGATGAAAGGCAAGGCTGACGACTTCATCTTCATAATCGCCAAATTGGCGTATCATATCACCCGTTGTCACATCCCATAAAGTAATAGTCCCGTTGCCATTGGCAGAGGCTAAGATAGTATCATCTGGGTTAAAGATGACATTTAAGACCTTGATGCCCGTATTTTCGCTCAAACGGCGAATTTCTTCACCTGTTTGGGCATTCCAGAAGATGATTGTGCCGTTCCAATCGGCGCTAGCGAGGATCTTTCCGTCATGGCTATATGCAAGCCCCTCGACAGTGCTGGTGTGCTGGTCTGTGTTTTGCCACATGAGTGTTGATGTTGAGCGATTATAAACACGCACGGTTGTATCGATTGCATTACTCGGATTAAGTGGTCCCGTCCCTGTGGCGATAAATTGACCTGTTGGGTCGACTGCGACCGACCATGCCCAATCGCCAAAGCCACTAATCGTATTCACCAATGCCCGATTTTGTAAATCCATCAACCAAACACTGGTATCGGCTGAACGGTCTCTATCGCGTTGGATTTCATTTCCGCCCAAATTGCCACTGGCGACTAAGATATACTGACCATCTGGGCTAATGCTCAGGCGCAATAATCTATCGGCAAAAGTGGTGTATCGTGCCAATTCGACCGCCGTATTAAAATTCCACACACGCAGGGTTGCATCCCATGATGTCGAGTAGAGGAATCGCCCATCGGGTGAGAACACAATACCTGTAACAACGTTGGTATGACCGAAATAACGGCGAACTTCTTCACCAGTTTGAATATCCCACAAGGTCAATTTTCCACCTTGTGAGCTATCCCATGAACCTGCTACCACATAACGGCTATCTGGGCTGATGGCAACGGTGCGTACAAATCCACTATTCAAACGGAATTCATGCAGTGTTTCGCCTGTTTCGGTATCCCAAACGCGCACTGTGCGCTCTACAGTATCTGTGCTGATATTGGCGATGGTCTCATCACCAGAGCTAGAAGCGGCGTATTTGCCATCTTTGCTCAAATCAACATCGAGGACAACCCCAATATGACCTTCTAATACACGAATTTCATCACCAGTTTCTACATCCCATAGGCGCAGTGTGCGGTCTAAACTACCCGATACCAAACGTGAGCCATCACCATTAAAGGCGAGACTTGTCACCATATCGGTATGACCATTAAAACGGCGGATTTCATCGCCATTTAATGCGAATAGGATAATGGTGTTGGTAGTGGTTGCCACAGCAAATTGTGCTTGTATTGGATGATAAGCAATACGGGTGATGATTGTATCACCCAGTGAGATTTCACGGACGAATTGGCGAGTCTCGTTATCCCAAATGCGGATTGTGCCATCGCTAGAGCCTGATAGCGCATAGCGCCCATCGTTGCTGAAGGCGGTGGTCAAAACTGCGCCAGTATGTCCTGTATAACGGGCTTTTACACCGCTACTTAAAATAGCTGTTGATAAAATTCGGCGTACTTCGACAGGCGCTGGTTGATAATTTTCTTCGGCAACAGTTGCTAGGGCGATGCTCAGGGTGGTGTTGCCATTAACCAATTCATTACGGGCATTAGCGGCGAGCGCCAAGCTACGGGCTTCGGCGGCATTTTGCTCTGCGAGATTACGCGCCAGTTGTGCCTCTTGTTCGTTTTCAATGGCTTGATTACGGGCGATTTCTGCTTCTTGTCGTTGTGAAAAGGCGAATATGGCTAATATGATGCTCACAAGGGCGGCGATGCTCATTACAATCACCAACGCAAGT
>PGTJ01000744.1 GCA_002794515.1 Phototrophicales bacterium | reverse complement strand
CACCCACCAAACACCTTGCCGACGGGTAAACGACGTGGTGTGAACGACGTGTTTGGTGGGTGTTTGGTGGGTGTTTGGGCTGGTACACACATGCACACACGCACATGCGTGATGAGATATGCCTTCACGAATGCCCCTGTGGCTTCACAGGAAGGCTCAGGACGCGCGATACATGGTCGAGGGGTATCATGATAGCGCCCCCCCCCCTCATCGCGCCTCTAAAGCCTTCCTGTCGTTTCAGGTTTCCGACAAAATCGCGATTTACCGCATCGCAATGCTGTAAAACACTGATCAAAAAATTGACACTTGTTTTACCGCATCACAATGCGCTAAATCAGCGATTGTGATTTCCTTCACACAATGGTTGAAAAAAGTCTGCTTTTTTCGAGCAATCGTTGCGCAGAAGGCTTGTTTGGTAGCGCGCGTGTGGCGTACTGTGAGTGACCGT
>PGTJ01000409.1 GCA_002794515.1 Phototrophicales bacterium | reverse complement strand
TCGCGTTCTTCGACCATCGTCCGCATCTCTTTCATCACATCTGCCAATTGTTCTTGGTGCATCAGCACTTGGTCGGTGACGATAATGCCCCCCATCACCAACGGCAGATACGCATAACTAAAATTCATCTCGCCTTTGGTTTTGAGTTTTTCAATGATCACTTGGGCAAATTCGCGCATGTCTTCATCAGACCCCAAATTTTCGCCACTATCCCGTTCGACAATACGAAAGGCATAGCTGAGGGCATCGGCTAATAAATCATCGAATAAAAAGTGCGGGATGGCTTTTGGGGCGACCCCCGCCATGCGCTCATCTTGTGCCAAAATTTTCATATACCCTTGCAACCATTTAGGCAGGGCGATAGACACTTCTGAGGTCTCTAAAATACGCGCCTTTTTATCTTTTTCGCGCATTTTGAACATGCCCGATACATCAAACTCGCCCGATACAATGCTTCCGTGTTTGGAATGGGGATGTGCAAATTCGAGGATGAGCGTCATCAGGCGCGCCACACAACTGGCTTCGATAGCCGATAACGGATAACCTGCCTTACGAAAGGTCTCGCGGACTTTATCTAAAATGGGCGGATAGACCAATTCTTTTTTGAGCGAGGGCAACACTTTGAGTTTGAGCAGTTCTTCATATTTACCCAAAAGCAATTCGCTGTCTTGCTGATTTTCGAGCGTCCACAAACTGACCCATTGCGGTGTGAGGCTAGGCGGTTTGGCGAGTTTGCCCTCCATGACGGTGATGGGTGTCTCTATAGCCGTCCCACGCAAAAAGCCCCGTTTTTGTGTGCTAAATTTGAGCTTTTTCAATTCTTCAATTTTTTGGGCAACATCTTCCGTGACCTTTTTGGGGTTAAATAATGCGCCACCTACATTCGGGCGCACGCGGTTGGCTTTGGGATTGCTCACTTTGACGGCGATGTCCATGCCAATCATGTAATTTTCGCCGATGGCGCAATCGGGCATGGTAGACATGGGCAACATGGCATAACCGACTTCTGCCGCGCCCAGACCGACCACCAATTTATCTTGCCCCGTGATGAAGCGTCCTTTTTTGCCCGCGTGGTCTTTTTCGGGAAGTTGTAATGTCACCGTGACATCGGCAGGGGAATCGCTGGCATTTTGCATGAGCATGATGACCTCAAATTGCCGACCTGCCTGTACAATGCGTGGGCGTGTGGCGAGGGCAACTTGTACCACACCCACCGTCACCCGTTCTGCATCGGTAATGTATCCGAATACATCGGGGTATGTAATATTGGATTTATCTGCCATAAAGGTTTATCTTTCGTCTAAATACACTGTAATTTGCCTTATTTTACCCGCGATAAGACTTGTTGCCAACGGGTACAAATAGGCTAAAATTCAGATGTGGTCTCATTTGGGCTGATGGATGTCTTGACGGCGACTAGTTGCGGAATATTTTCATCATCACATTGATGCAAAATCTGCCATCCTTCAAAATGCACGATCAATTCGCCAATATCTAATAAATAAGCGGGGTTGAACAGCGGATTATCGCTATGATGACGCGTATTATACGTCTCGTAGATGACGCGCCCACCTTCGACAACACATGCCCGAATTTTGTGGAATAAATCGCGGTTCAAAAACCGAAAGACACAGACCACATCATACATGCCTTCATCTAAATCGGTATCATCCAAATCCACTTGGAGCAAATTCACATGGCGCAATTGGCGGGCGTTCATCTCGTGTTGCGCCCGCATGAGCGCCACACGGCTGATGTCCATCATATCGACAATATAGCCTTGTTGCGCCAGCCATAAACCATTTTGCCCCAAACCACAAGCCAAATCCAACGCCCGTGCTTTTTGTTTGGGCTTGAGTGGTGGTGTATAGAGCAATAATAACGGGTCTGGTGGCGGGTAATCGCCATTGCGTTGATAATAGCGTTCATCCCATTTGGCGCGATCATGTGCAGTCATGCTCATTTCCCCGCATAAATCGGCATATACGATAGCGCATCGGGGACGGCTTTCATCGCTTCGGCATCACCGGGCAGTCGCATGGCTTGGGGATTGCGTTTAAGCCGATAATGCACCATATAGGCATCGCGCAGGGTGATGAAATCGGGCGTATGCCAATTGGGGGGAATGTTCAGACAATCCATAAAGGCGCGGATATTGCCCCCTAGCCCATGTGACCAATCGGGCGTGGTCGGTGCGAGCAAGGCTTTGGCAGAAGCCGATTTATCACC
>PGTJ01000420.1 GCA_002794515.1 Phototrophicales bacterium | reverse complement strand
TGCTTGCCAAATTATTCGTGATGCCGAACCACCACTTTTCCCAAGTGACCACTACCCTATCCTGTCTGAACTGACTGTTGAATAAAATTGAGGAGATTTGCCGATGAAATCACCTACTCCGTTCATCATAATGAGCCTGTTGGCATTGTTGTTAGTGATGATGCTCACCGCCTTCATCAACACGCCATATGTCGTCCAAGATAGCAATCAACTCACCGAGACGGCAATATATGCCCGCGCCAGCGAAATTATCTATCAAGCCACCCTGACCGCCCAAGCAGGTGGCGATATCACCCAATTTTCGGGTGGCACAAGCACCCCTCTGGCAGGTGTCTGTAATTCGCTGTTATATCGACGTTTAGATGATGTGCGACTCGATATTGAACACGCATTGGCGCTCATCACCAGTATGCCACCCAATTTCACCGTAGAGACATTACTGCTCGAAGAAACAACCGATTGCATCACCTTTACCCGCCAAGAATTGACCATCACCATCACCGTGCCTGTGCCGACATTGGATGAACTGAATGACGAAAATCAGTTAGGTGTGCATTTGGGGCGCATTTTGTTGACCCTTTTCGCCAGCACGCCAATGGATGGATTATCCAACCCCGTTGTGGCAATTGTATTCAAATATGGCAATCAAAGTCGAACATTCTCCGCACAATGGCGCGATGTGCGCGATATTGGCGGGGCGGGCATTGGTGCCAGAGGCACAGATGGCGCAGAGGCAATTCGGTTATTCAGTTTAGCAGGTATCGAAGGTGAATAAATATGCGAGCGATCATCGCACAAGATAAAAAACCAACTTTTGTGGATATCCCAGATCCCCAACCAGCACCCAATCAAGTCCTCATCCGCGTGAAGGCGACAGCGCTGAATCGTGCCGATTTGTTGCAGGTGATGGGTTTATATCCACCACCTGCAGGGTCTCCACAAACGCTCGGCTTAGAATTGGCGGGGGAGATCATCGCACTGGGCGAACATGTCAAACGGTGGCGCGTTGGCGATCGGGTGATGGCATTGGTCGGTGGGGGTGGATATGCCCAACAAGCGGTTGTCCATGCCGACCATTGTATGCCCATCCCCATCGGCATGACTTATGAAGATGCGGCGGCGCTTCCAGAGGCATTTCTGACCGCCTATAGTAACATGATCGTCATGGCAGGGCTAAAAGATAACGAATGTGTCCTCATCCACGCAGGGGCAAGTGGCGTAGGGTTGGCGGCAATACAATTGGCAAAACTAATCGGGGCAAAGATCATCGTCACCGCCAGTGCTAAAAAACACGATGTGTGTTATGCCAATGGTGCAGATATGGCGATTGATTATAAAACCGAAAATTTTGCCGATAAAATCATCGCCCAACAATGTGCGGTGAATGTGATTGTGGATATGGTCGGCGCACCATATTGGCAAGATAACCTTCGGGTGATTGACGCATGGGGCAGATGGGTGTTCATCGGCACACAAGGCGGGAGCAAGGTCGAGTTAGATATGTTGCAAATCATGCGAAAACGCCTGCGTCTGATGGGATCGACCTTGCGTGACCGCACCGATGCCGAAAAAGCACGCCTTGTTATGGATTTTGTGGCATGGACGATGCCCCATTTTGATGCAGGGGCATTGCGCCCCAACATCTATACCGTGCTAGATTGGGAAGAGGTGAACAAAGGGCATGATATGATGCGCCAAAATGAGAACGCGGGCAAAATTGTCTTGAAGATACGCTAGACGAAACGCCAACTTTTAGGCATAATAGCCGTTCACAGTGGACATAGATAAAAAAGGTTATTGTCATGCCCGGTAAACGCAATATCACACAAAAGAAACCCCAATTTGGGAATAACCGCAGTCACTCGCTCAAGGCGACACGGCGTAAATTCAAACTCAACATGCAAAATAAGCGCATTTATGTGCCTAGCATGAAACAATTCGTCCGCGTCCAAGCCACCGCGCAAGAATTCAAGACGATTGATAAAATCGGTCTCGAAGCCTTTCTGAAACGGCAAGGACGTACTATCAAGAGTTTATTCCCAAAGGACTCACAAGGGGCATAAAAACGCCCCTTGTTTTTTATTTGGCAACCACCTCAAAATTAAAGCGAATCCGCCCGAAATAATAT
>PGTJ01000419.1 GCA_002794515.1 Phototrophicales bacterium | reverse complement strand
CCCTCGAAGCTGTTTTAGCCGATATGTCACAATTCGATATCGAGGTGACTATCGTTGCTGGCGACTCGGTCAATTCTGCGCCATTCTCGGCACAAGTATTAGAACGGTTAGTGGCTGTTGGCGCGCATATCATGCGGGGCAATCACGAATTTTATGCACTCGACCACGATACGCCACGCCAACCCGAAGAACGCAAGCATTTCACCACACCCATCTGGCTCAAACGACACTTAGGCAAAAAATGGCTGAATTTCATCGCTACATTGCCCGATACGCTGACATTGCATTATCCCGATGCGACCAGCGTGCGCGTGTTTCATGGCATACCGAATAATCACTTCAAGGGGATTTACCCCACCACCCCGCCCGATGATATTTATCCGATATTCGAGCCAATCCCAGAAGAAACGGTGATATTAGCACACACCCATCTGGCGATGAGTCGGCATATCGCCATTCACGGGCGCAAGTGGCATTTAATCAATGGTGGCTCGGTAGGATTGCCGTTAGATGGTGTACCCAGTCGGGCGAGTTATGTGATATTAGAAGGCAGTTACGCAGGATGGACACCGACCTTTCGGCGCGTGATGTATGATAATAGCCCGTTATTCGAGGCATTTGAACACTCTCAGATTATCCCGATTTGTGGCGCAACTGGGCGTATGATCATCGAAGAATTCCGACATGGTAGACCATATATCTACCCATATCATGTTTGGATGCGAACACATCATCCCAACAAGCCCGATTCGCTCGATTTAGCGAACACATTTTTGGAACTCGATTATCAGAGCGAGATTTTAAATTATATCCCCCAATACTATCGAGATTTATTGGCGACTTATCAAACACCATAAGGCGCACAGATGCGCCCTATGGTGTTGCTATTTAATCTTCTTGATTTTGAAGGTGATTGTCTCGCCACTGGGGATGAGCGCTTGCACCTTATCGCCCACTTTATGCCCCAATAAGGCTTTGCCAATCGGGCTTTCATGAGAAATTTTGCCCTCACGCGGGTTGGATTCTGCCGCACCAACAATCAGATAGGTTTCATCTTGGTCTGCGCCTTCTTCACGAATCGTCACTGAAGAGCCAATACGCACCACATCCGACTTTCCATCGTTGGCGATGACCACCGCCGAGCGCAAAATATTTTCGAGATATTGCACCCGCCCTTCTGCGAATGATTTCTGCTCACGGGTATCATGATAGTCGGCATTTTCTTTTAGGTCGCCTTCAGCAACGGCTTCTTTGAGTTTGGCGGCAAGCGCAGGCAGGCGCACCTTGAGCAGTTGTTCTAATTCGCGTTCAAGTTCTTCTTTGCCCTCTTGTGTCAGATAAACTGGCTCAGACATGCTATCCATTCCTTCCCAAAATCATCTTTTCATCAAAAATAAGATAAAAGACGACACGACCATTCACCAAACAGTCAATGGGATGTGTTATCTTATCTTATGATACTGGATTATGTGCTTATCATTTTAACGGGTTATTGCCCAAATGCCAACATTTGAATGGGCAGGCGTATCCAAAATAAACAGATAGCGGTATATTTAAGGTAATAATCGTAACAATGAAAGGAGTAAACCTGATGAAAAGACATCAAACATCCCTTCTCATCCTTATAGCCATCGTGATATTCGCATTTTCTACCCTTATCAACGCCCAAACAACACCGATCTTTCGCATCGGCGTATTGGGTGATGAACGGAGCGAACTGGCGAATGGCGCACGCCTCGCCATTAAGCAACTGAATGCACTCGGCGGTGTGCGCGGGGCAGATGGGACATTCTTCCAACTCGAATTGGTCGTCGCACCCATCGAAGCACCCCGAGGCGATATGAACACCGCCATCGAAACACTCGCCACTGCTCGCGTAATTGCCGTGTTGGGACCAGAAACCAACGAACAAGTATTAGGGGCATTACCCCTGCTCCAAAGCCTAAATGTGCCGATTTTAACCCCTGCCACAGGCGATACCGTCATCGCATCAGACCAAACAGGCTTATTATTCCGTATGCGTTCCGCAGAACGGTGGCAAGGTAATGCTTTAGCCGATGTCCTCATCAACGAAATCCGCCTTAACCAAATCACCACCGTGCAATTAGACCGCAATAGCACAGGCGCACGAGTCGGGTT
>PGTJ01000324.1 GCA_002794515.1 Phototrophicales bacterium | reverse complement strand
TGCTTGCCCCGTTTGAAGGCAACCCAATCCAGCACCTTCACAAACTGAGCAAACCCTAAATCGCTTATTTTTCGTCCCCAAAGCCGTTTCATCGCATCAAGATTTAAGTCCTCGAATACCATTACATCATACTGGTCGCACAAATCATGCGCCAATTGGAAATGAAAATCTAAGCGACTATCCGCTATCCGAATATGACGACGATTAATGTGCAACATGCCCGCTTTGTAGTTGTTGCTTCCCTTGACCTTGCGCGAGACGCGACTTTGGATGGCGCGTAAACGAGGTAGATCACGTTTGTAATACTGTGGCGATTCAATGGTCGCGCCTTCGTTCGTCGTCAAGAAATCGGTCAAACCAAAATCAAAACCGCCGATTTTACCCGTGCTGATTTTTTCTGGGATAGCCATTTTCTCAATGACACTGAAACACAACCACAACCGCCCTGCTATATCGCGTTTAATAGCGACTGTTTTTATCTCACCATTCAACGGACGGTGATAGACAAACTTATATATTTTTTTGCCAATGCCGATTTTGCCATACTTTTTGCCGTCTTGTTTGTCGAGCAAATCCCATCCTGCTTGTTTCAGGATGAAAGACTTAAATTTCTTGACCTTTTTGAAATGGGGTAGTCCACCTTTTTTCATGACATGCAATGGGATGTATTTGCCTGTGAGTTTGTAGTAGCGCCTTTGCAGGACGAGGGCGTGATTCCAGATGATACCCGCAACATTGATTTGGTGATGAAGTGAACCATCCACCTTGTTATTGCGATACAAGCGGTATTTATATGTTTTCCGCACTTCGACCAGATTGGACATCAAGCAATTCCACTTTTTGCTATCACTTAAATGTTATTTCTATTCTATACATTTTTTAAGTATAATCAACTTACCAGCGCCTTATATCCCCATCGCTAAAGCGAGGAGTTTTACGGCGTTCTTTGATAAATTTGCTGATATATCGGCAATTGTCACCACAAAATTCCCTTGTACAATTGCGCGAGGTGCATTTATTCATGCAATTCTAAGGAGAAGCGTTTCTTGAGCCTCACAGTTGCTTTTCAAGGTGTTCATGGTGCCTATTCAGAACAAGCCGTACGTCAACATTTTGGGGATGATGTGACCACCTATCCCTGCCCCAGTTTTAGTGATTTATTCGATGCGATCAATAATCGCAAGGTGGATTATGGTGTGTTGCCTGTGGAAAATGCGTTAGCAGGCGCGGTCAATCAGGCATATGAATTGCTCCTCGACCACGATTTACGCATTCAAGCCGAAATTATTTTGCATGTTCATCATGCTTTGCTCGCTCCGAAAGGCACAGCTTTCGCCGATATTAAACAGGTGCGCTCACATCCACAGGCATTAGCCCAATGCGAGAGCTATCTGCGTCGTCATAAAATTTTAGCTATCCCGGATTATGATACAGCAGGCGCGGCAAAAAATTTGGCAGAAAATCCAACACCCAATACAGGGGCTATTGCCAGTTTGTTGGCGGGACAATTATATGATTTAGAGGTGTTGGCATCCGAAATTGAGGATGTAGCGTTTAATTTCACCCGCTTTTTTGTGCTTGGTCATGACGACCCCCCACGTGGTGATTATAACAAGACATCGATTGTGTTCGCGGTCCGTAACCGACCAGCCGCCTTATATGAATGCCTGGGTGAATTTGCAGAACGAGGGTTAAATCTGACCAAACTGGAATCGCGCCCACGTCGCAACCGCCCATGGGAGCCAATTTTTTATTTAGATTTTGAAGGGCATTGGCAAGATACCCCCTGTCAAGAAGTATTGGCACGGTTGTTACATCGGACATCATTCATTAAAATGTTAGGGTCTTACCCTGCTGTTGTCACCAAATCAGTCGGCATCTAAAAGGATAATGTGATGAAAAAATTGAATGTGGCTATTTTAGGCGCAACGGGCGCAGTTGGTCAGCGATTTATTCAATTATTAGAGAATCATCCGTGGTTCGAGGTGACAGAACTCATCGGCTCGGAACGGAGCGCAGGCAAAAAATATGGTGATGTGGCGAATTGGATTCTTGATGGTGCGCCACCATCCGCCATCCGCGACATGACTGTCAAAGGGTTATATGATGCCATAGATGCGCCATTGGTCTTTTCGGCATTGCCCAAAGAACCCGCCGTAGAGCGTGAACCCGACCTCGCCAAAGCGGGTCATGTGGTGTGTACCAATGCCTCGGCACATCGTATGGCAGATGATGTGCCGTTGTTGTTGCCCGAAATCAACGCCGATCATATTGGATTAATCCCCATTCAACGGCAAAATCGTGGTTGGGGGACGGGGGCGCTCATCGCCAATTCCAATTGTACGGTGATGCCCGTTGTTATGGCGATAAAGCCACTCATGCCATTTGGGGTAAAACATATTCACATGGTCAGCCAACAAGCCATTAGCGGGGCTGGTCATCCGGGCGTGGCTTCGTTGGATATTATGGATAATGTCATCCCCTATATCGGTGGTGAGGAAGAAAAAACCGAGTCCGAATCGCGGAAGATGTTAGGTGCATTCACGGGCGAAAATATTGCCTATGCCGATTTTCTGGCGAGCGCGACTTGCACCCGTGTGCCTGTATTAGATGGTCATACCGTCACTATCTCGGTCGGATTCGAGGCAAAAGTGAGCATGGATGATATTCTGCACGCATGGCGATCGTTCATCGCACCCAATCCTGTACCGAATTTGCCAAGCGCACCAAAACAGATGGTCGCATATTTGCCACAAAATGACCGTCCTCAACCCCGTCGTGACCGCATGGCTGGCAACGGCATGACCACTTCTGTGGGGCGATTACGCGAGTGTCCGATATTAGGATATAAATTTGTGGCGCTCTCGCATAATACCATTCGTGGCGCGGCGGGCTGTAGCATCCTGAATGCCGAATTATTGGCAG
>PGTJ01000677.1 GCA_002794515.1 Phototrophicales bacterium | reverse complement strand
TCCCAAATTCAGACAATATATAAACAATTGAAATACGATGATCCCCACCACCAAAGACCAGATATGTGGCGAATCATCTCATCATTGGGCATAATTTAACCATACTTTGATAACAAAAGGAAATATAATAATGTCTGAACGGATTAATAAAGTCATTGAAAAATTAAAAGAATCGCGTGCCTATTGGGATGCTGTCATCGAACAGGTCGGCGACCGTTGGGAGACGCAAGTCTACGCCGATGGACTCGGTTGGACGGTGCGCCAATTGGTCAATCATGTGGCGGATGCTGACAAGGGGCATAACAACCAAGTGATGAACATCGCCGAAGGCAAAGACCTCATCCCACCCGATTTTGATATTGAACGCTATAACAAGCGCGTCACCGAGAAAACGACCGAAAAATCGGCAGAGCAATCGCTAGAGGAGATGAAAGTCCAACGCCAAGCTTTATACGACTGGCTATACACACTGGATGAGAACAAACTCGATGCCAAAGGCAGGCACGCCAGCCTCATCGTGATGACGGTTGAGCAAATTTTGGATGTGTTAGCCAACCATGAGCGTACACACGCCCAAGATATTGCGCGGGTG
>PGTJ01000753.1 GCA_002794515.1 Phototrophicales bacterium | reverse complement strand
TTCGTACACCATGTATGGGCAATCACCGAAAAGGCGACAGGGGCAATACCCCACACCAACGGCTGGACGGGAGAGGGCAACAACGATGGCAGGGTGAGGATGAGATCTAAGCCGACCGATAGCGATGATTCTTTCATAAATTTGCTATAATTTGCCACCGCATCGAGGCGTTCGAGGGGATTTTTGATATTAAACGGAATATCAACAGTAATCACCGATATCCGATTGCCAAAATCTTCTTTTTCTTCTTCCATCCGCATACTGACAGGCACTAATACGCGCAAAAAATTTTGTGCCTCAAAATCTGTGCCAAGTTCTTGGAGATAATTCATGATGGCGGTAGATAGAATGGTGAGCATGACATCATTGACCGAGGCATTGCGCCCCGATTTTATGGCACGGACTTCTGCCAACGAAAATTCTGTCCATGCC
>PGTJ01000702.1 GCA_002794515.1 Phototrophicales bacterium | reverse complement strand
CATGGCGTGGCATGATGCGCTGGCGCGAATTGTTGATGACCCCGATTGGCTCACACAAGCATCGGCGCGTGGCATCATCGAGGCAAGGCGTTATTCATGGGCATATACCGCCCAAGCCACCATAGATAGTTATAAACACGCGATTCGATCCAAATAATAACCGAAATATAATGAAATTTTTAGAACTTTTTTCTCACATGAAAGATGATTTGTGTTAATATAGAGACAATCATCGTTTTTCATTATAGAGGTTTATGTTATATGTCTACAGACCCGCGTTATATCGAAAAATGGGTCGCTTATTTACAAGGCTCGGATCATGAGATGTGTATTGTTGCGGCGAAGAAATTAGGTGCGACAAAAGACCCTGCCGTGGTGCCAGCCTTAATTCAGGCGTTGGTGAATCGTCCTGATGATTTGCGAAGTGCGGTGATTCGCGCCCTCGCCGAAATTGGCGATAAAAGTGCCACACCCGCTTTGATACAGTTATTACACGACCCCAATCCCCTAATTGCATCGGCATCGGCGGATGCACTGGGTTATAT
>PGTJ01000831.1 GCA_002794515.1 Phototrophicales bacterium | reverse complement strand
CGTGATACCTCCGCGTAAAATCGAACCCGTTTCAATCAGGCGCACCCGTTGTCTTCTGCGAGCAGGTTTACCAATGGGTGTGACGTATCCCCCTATATCCACCAGTTCATACGATGTCAGTTCACCGACCAAGACCGAATTTTGTAATTCTTGTGGCGTGGGATAATAACGCGAGAGCAACATAACATAATCGCTATCAGTCGATGGTTGGCAAGGGGGTGAGGGCATCCTCGACCAAATGAACGCCCCATATCCAGCCGAGCGTTCACCGCCGATACCATCATCTTGCAGATAATTCAAAATGTTTTCAAACCATGCT
>PGTJ01000840.1 GCA_002794515.1 Phototrophicales bacterium | reverse complement strand
CGTCCCAATGTCGGTAAATCTACCTTAATGAATCAGTTGGTTGGGCAAAAAATCGCCATCACATCACCCACCGCCCAAACCACCCGCAATCGTCTGCGGGGCATTGTGACTACGGATACAGCCCAATTAATTTTTGTGGACACACCCGGTATCCATAAACCCCATCACCAATTGGGGGAAGTACTGGTGCAAAATGCCAAAATCGCCATTGAATCGGTGGATGTGGTGCTATTTGTGGTGGATGGGTCTGTAGCATGTGGTAAGGGCGATCGCTATGTGGCAGAATTATTAGCCCACAGT
>PGTJ01000305.1 GCA_002794515.1 Phototrophicales bacterium | reverse complement strand
GTGAATAGCAGAAAAATGAGCGATAAAAAAATCGGTGTGATGCGTGGTTTGTGGTCGACGACAAATTTAGCCAAAGGCGTTGTACCTCTGGCTATTTGCTTTCGTGAGCCAACTAAAGGGGCTATTGTTGCCCAATTTTGAGACATACCGTTAGACAGGTCATATGTTGTAGGCACATCACGGTCATCATGAAGCGGGTAGAATATCTAACGCCTGCATGACGATAGTCTCGATTTCATCAGTGGTGAAAGGTTTCACCAAATAGCTATGCACCCCTTGTAATTTGCCGATTAAACGATTGGCGGGGTCGTCTTGGGCGGTGATGACGATGACTTTGGGCATTGCCCCGTGTGTGGCTTCGAGCCGTTCTTTGATAGCATCCATAATCGTCCAGCCTTTGGTATCGGGCAAGACCAAATCGAGGAGCATGACATCGGGGTTCATCTCCCAAAAGCGGGCAACGGCTTTATCGCCATGTGTTTCGTGGGCGGTTTGTAATTTCATGCGTTGTAAGGTGGCGATAATCACCTCTGCCAATTCTTGATTATCTTCGACAATCAACACTTTTTTATCGGTTAAGGCGGGTGCAACTTCATCTAATTGGGGTTGTGGAATCATATCGTCCGCCGTAGCTGTATCCCCCGATGTTGGGGTTTCTGTGAGCGATACATGAGCTGTGGTCATGGTGGGCATGGGGATTTCGGTGGCACTAAGTGGCGAGAGTGTTTCGCCACCCGTCAACGAGGCATCTTGGGCTTCATCATCATCTTTGCCCTCTGCCCCCAAATTTACCATCGCAACCAATCCTGTTTCTGCCGCCAAATTCACTTTATATTGGCGCACAATCGGCAATTCACCTGTCATGCGTGGCTGATAGTGTCGGTCTTCTTGCCCCTCTGCGGCTTCTGTTAGTCCTTCCGCCATGATCAAGTCCTCGTTTGGCTCATATGTTGGCGTTTGAATACCCATCATCTCTCCTAAATAGGTGACTAGGAATCATCTATATTATAACATATCTATCGGTATTCAACACGCAAGAATTTGTACGAAAAAAGATATTTTGCGTTATAATTGGCGCATGAGAACACGACCACAGTTTGTAGCACATCAGATGACCACCCTACCCCATATGGGGATATGTGGGATTATCGGTGTTTCGTTGCTTCATCAGGTTTATGTTGAGGAAATTTACCCACCAGATGACGCGATTGCCTATCATATCATCATGCCCAATGGTGCAGTGCATCAGACCGACCTACAAACACCATTCAGTCTATCCCAAACCCTCATCACCCCCTCTGTCCATCCCGATACAACCGCACTCAATTATCATGGTGGGCGATTGCGTGGGATGCGCGAAATTGAACATCTCAGCGATTGGGCGCAACCCCTGAGTGTGATGGATAAGATGGTCATCATCCGCTCGCTGGGATTGGCGATACATGCCATGCAGTTATTTGGCATCGCTTATAGCACGGTGTTATCATCTGCCCCACTCGGCGATGATTGGTTTGTGGTGTGTCGGCGAATTGCCTTAGCGATTGCCTTGCCCCATATTCAACACGACAAAGACGGATTGCCTTACGATTACGACACACACATCTTACAAACGGCGCATCTCTATCATGTATCACACGAAAATGCGCTCCCTGTCAGCGAGTGGGTGACGGGCATTGGCGGGACGGTATTGCATCATGTTTATGATTGTGTGGTTTATGAAGACAAATTATACCTGTCATCGGGTGGTGGCGATGACCAAAGAAACACCATTCACCAATGGTCTATAGAATATCCTACCCAAAAGGGGTAAGATGTTGGGCATGACACATCGGTGAATAGGAATTTTTTTCATGCGACGATTACTGTTATTGCTCATATTATTCTGTTTTGCCCCCAATCTAACACAAGCAGAAGGGTCATTGACCGAAATTTGCCCCGATATCACCTTACAAAATCGCTGGGAGGGCTTTGCGGGTGATGGCATCATCTTGACGACATTCGATGGGTATTGGATGTGGACATATGATGTAAAACGCAATGTGCGCTATGCCCTCGAAGGGATACCCGCCTGTGGATCGAATTGTCACCTCTCGCGGGATGGCATGTGGATAACCTACCTGCGCGTGATGCGTGGTGATTTTATTCGCACAGGATATGGCAAAATGCGCCTCGATGGGTCGTTACGCACCCTGCTGGTGGAGAATGTTGCCGAAGTCGAATGGTGGTCTGATACGGCATTGCTGGTATGGGATCGAAATTATGCCCAAGCCTATCTGCAATCAGAAAATGGCTGGCGGTTTGAAACATTAGATGTGCGTGGCATCACCCGTGTGCAACCATCGGGTTATTGGGGATTACACATCCGCGCCGAAGGGGATGTATTTTATCGGTCGTTGCTCAACCTCCGCACACGCAACCGCCCACCAGAAGGGCAAGTTCGGGTTGAAATCGGCGAGAATATCCGCTATTTTAACGCGGGTGCGTGGTCATCAGACGGCAGGCGCTATGCCTTCATCATGCCGATGATGCAAGCAGATGAGCACCTATCGAGCGAAGTTTTCTTATTCAATCCCAACGACAGAAGCATCTCACAAATCACCCAACTGACCGATGAATATGGGGCGATTCGCATCAATGGGTTAAATCCGAGCGAATTGAGCTGGTCGCCCAATAACCAAAAAATTGCTTTTTGGGTGTTGCCATTGGGGGACGATTCGCCAGAAGCCCCCACACAAACCGCGATACTGCACATTTTGGATGTGATCACCCACGACATCACCCGATATTGTGGGTATCGGGCAGAGACGCACACCCCGAACCCACCCAAATTACGCTGGTCGCCCGATGGGGTGTATATCGCATTGGGTGGCAACCCGCCGAATGATAATCGGGGTGCATTGCTCATGGCGCTCCATACCGAAACAGGTGTATTTCATGTATTGAGCGCAGGTTTGGCAAGCACCTTCGGCAATACCGATGTCATCGCATGGGGGATAAAACCATGACTTCATTTCAATTTTGGTTGGCGCTCATGACACCTTATGTCTCGCATCCGATTTTTATGGAAATGGGGTGTATGGCAACCCACCCCACCCGATAAAATGCAAGGGCGATTGGGCAAAATTATCGCTTTTTATAGTGAACACGAAGCCCGTATTGTGGTCGCCTGTTTTATTTTTTTAGTCATCCTGATGTTCTTGAT
>PGTJ01000004.1 GCA_002794515.1 Phototrophicales bacterium | reverse complement strand
CACCAGACCCGAGTGGCTTCGTGAGGATGAGCAAATCACCTGTTTGTGCGCCACCTTTTTGCATAATCGCTTTGGGATGAATATGCCCCGTCACCGAGAGACCATATTTGGGTTCTTTATCTGTGACGGTATGCCCACCGGCGATGACTGCCCCCGCTTCGCGCACTTTTTCTGCCCCACCGCGTAAAATTTCGGATAAGATGTTTATGGCATTATCAATGCCATCGGGGAATGCGACGAGGTTAATCGCCATGATAGGCGTTCCACCCATCGCATACACATCGCTCAGGGCATTCGCCGCGGCAATTGCCCCAAAGTGATATGGGTCATCCACCACTGGCGGAAAGAAATCCATCGTCGAGATAATCGCCAAATTATCAGCGACTTGATACACCGCACTGTCATCTGGCTTATCTAAGCCGACCAACAGATTGGGATAATTTTCTGGTTGAAATATACCGCTTAGTGGGCGCAAAACTTGCGCCAATTGGCTCGGATCGAGCTTAGATGCTCAACCCGCACAACTTGCCATCGCGGTTAAACGGACATGCCCTAAATTTTCTGACATTGAAATAGAGACCTTTTGTTAAAAACCGATTGCTTTTGGGTGATAATCCCATTTTACTATAACACAAATTGGCACAAAATATCAGCGATTACATCGGGTTATGATATAATTTTGTTATATGGGTTTGTATAAGAGAGGACAAAAGCGCGTTGTCTGGTTCAGCTCAGGAATTAATCAATTTATTCATTCGTCCTCCTGCTAATTCTGTCTATTTTGTCATCACGGTTGTCTTATGCCTTGTCAGCTTGTTGATGGTTATCGGACATGAGGCGCATCGGTCACAAGGCGATCATTATCGGCGATACAGCTTTGCACTGGGGTTGGTGGTATTGTCTTGGGTGTTACCACTCATCATCGCTATTTTTTCGCTCGCCAATAACACACCCGTCATCGGTATATTACCCCCCCTAGAGCGATTTACTATCCTGATTACGCTATCTCTAACCATGTGGATGTTCGCCCCACCATATACCGCGATAACACGTTTCACGCAGATCGTATTTATTGCTGGTGTTGTAGCGTTGGTTATCACCATTGTCCAATGGACAGAAATTACCACTCAAACCGACTTTAATCTCAGCACGTTTGCTATTTGGTGGACATTTGCTCATAGTCTATTGGCGATATTGGGTATTTTGTTAATGATACGCCATTTCATCACTATTGAAGATAGCCCGTTAAAACTGGTGTTTTTCGTGATTTTTAGCGTTGGCGCGATATTCACCTTGATACAAACCGCACAGGGCAATCTCATTGGCAATGACGCGGGTGGGATGCGGATGAGCATGGTTATCGGCTTATTCTTATTGCCGATGCTGATATATCGGGATATTGTGCGCGATTATCAATTATTCTTGATAGATGCGAAAAATGCCCCTGCCCCACAATTGATACCACCACCGATTGAACCCGCCCCTATTTCGCCCGCCATGCGCGAATCAGTACAACTGCTCCGTGCTTTAGGTGTGATGTTAGATAGCACCACTGGCACATTGCCACAAGCCATCCTCAAAGCGGTGATTGATATGGTGAAAGTGGATGTGGCGGCATTGTTACGGTTTAAGGATGCCAATTATGCCGATGTTGTCGTGGCATATGACCGTATTTTTGAGCGCGAATTTTCGGGCATGTCGATTAACCTCAATCAACAACCCACGTTAGTGAATAGTGTGGAGCGCCGTTCTCAACGTCCTTTATTGCCCGATCGCAATTACGATGAATTGCGTGATTTATATACACGTCTCGATATTGAGGCGATGGGTCCCGCGTATTTTCAACCCCTCAGCAAAGATAATCAGGTCATATCGGTGTTGATGATTGCCCTGCCTTATACCATGCGCGAGTTGACCAAAGCAGAAGAAAGCCTATTGCAGGGCATTGCTGTTATTGCCGCCAATCTGCTCCAATTAGCCTATGTTGCACAAGATGCCCAAATGATGGCAGAAGAAAATGCCATTCAACAGATGGTGAATCGCGCATTGAACATGCAACCTGTGAATGAGGCAGAACGAAAATCAAGGCAAAATTTACAAGCCGAATTAGATCTCGCTCGCCAACAAATTGCCAATCTGAATAGCGAGATAGAGACATTGAAATCGGCGATCAATAAAGAGCAAAAACGGGTATCTGATGAACTGAGCGAGAGCCAAGAGGGATTGAGTGTTTCGCAAAAAATGGTGGCATTGAATACCAATAATGAGGCATTACGCCGTGAACGAGATGAACTCATCCACAAATTGCAACAAGCAGAAGTCGCCCTCCATGCCGCCCTGAATACATCGGATGAAAATCGTTATCAAGATTACATCGAAGGTTTACGCCGCGAAAAAGCCAGCCTAGAAGCGCAGAAGATTGCGCTACAAGTGCAATTAGATGAATTACGCGCCAATGACCGCGTTATCATGCCGAGTGATTTCAAAGATATGCTCGACCGAATGATTTTAGAGCGCGATGAATTGGTCAAAGAACGAGATAGCCTCGAACTACGTTTGAACGCGGTCAATGAACAATTGTCACAGATTGGTGTCGAACAAGGGATTGATGGTTTGGTGTTGTTGGTATCTCGCTTAACCGACCAACGCTCAGAATTACAAACACAAAATACCACCTTACAGACCAATCTAGCGGCATTACTAGCAGAACATGAGCGTCTACAAAATCTACGCGAACAAGAACAAGCCCGTGATAACACCATTCAGGCATTGCAAAAAGAATTGCAGAATTTAGCAAACGACCGCGAAGCCGCCCTGCGCCAACGGGATATGTTACAAGCCGAATTTGATGCGGTTAAAAACAATCTCAAGGTATTCAAAGCCAAGTGGGCGCAATTACAAGCCCAAGCCGATGCCTATGCTAAAGAATTACAGAAATACCGCCAACAACCACAGACTATCAATGGTCAGCCGATTATTCAAGAAAATCAACAACAAGAGCAAGTTGAGACAATCGCCAAATATACCACCGAAAATGCCGATTTGCTGTTGGCGCTCATCCAAGAACTCCGCACACCTATGACTTCTATCACAGGATATGTCGATTTGCTCCTCAGCGAGGCATCGGGTATTTTAGGCGAAATGCAACGTAAATTCTTGCAACGAGTGGCTACCAATGTCAATCGTTTGGGGCTGATGCTCGATGACCTCATCCAAATCACCGAATTGGATACAGGACATTTGTCTTTCAAACCCGCCCCTATCAATATCGGTAATTTGATAGAAGATATTATCACCAATACCGCCTTACATTTCCGCGAAAAAGGGCTGACGGTGAATTTGAGTGTGCAGGATAATATCCCCGAAATCGAAGCCGACCGCGATGCGATTGAGCAAGTGTTTATGCAATTGCTCAATAATGCCTTTTTGGTATCGCCACCCAATAGCCAAATTGGTATTCGCGCCAGCAAGCGCCAAGCGAGTTTGAATGGCGATGATAAAATCGATTGTCTGTTGGTGACAATTGAGGATAAAGGTGGTGGCATCGCAGAAGAAGATATTCCCCGTGTGTTCGCCCGTAAGTATAAAGCCCAAAATCCACTGATTGCTGGTTTAGGTGATACAGGGGTTGGGCTATCTGTGGCGAAAGCCCTGATAGAAGCCCAAAATGGGCGATTGTGGGTTGAATCACAAATGAATGTGGGTAGCCGTTTTAGCTTTTTGCTCCCGATTAATCCGATGCCGATAGCTCCAAAGGCGATGACGAATGAATCGTAACCTCAGAAGTGAATTATTGACGGCAATTTTTGTTATAATGGGTATCATCATCGCCATTGGCGCGGTGATTGCGTTGTCTGCACCTGAGGTAGGACGTATTGAAACATCTCCCACAACAATAAGCATGGTTGAATCGCCCACTGATAATCGCTCAACGGCTACAATGTTTGGTGGGACGGCGCAAGTTATCCCAAATACAGCTATATCATCACCGATACAAGTGTCAACATCTCTTACATTTACCCCTTTTGCTGATACAACCGATACACCGACCCATATCTCGCGTATCACAAATACGCCAATTTCAATTACCCCAACAGCACGCCCATCTAATACGCTTATTTCATCAACGAATACACCTATTCCAACCATCCCCCCGACCGATATTGTTATATCGGCAACCGTCACTGCTCGACCAACCAGAATTCCTACCGATACCCGCATCCCGCCAACGCAAACATCACAACCGACCAATACGCCCATTATACCAACCATTACTCCAATGCCGACAAATACCTCTATGCCTACACAGGTGGCGATTCCAACACCAATCACCAATCTGGTCGCTGAAGGATGCCTTAATCCATCGGTGCAGATTATATCTCCCCGCCCCAATGAACGCTTGAACGCCCCATTTGACATCATTGGCACAGCGACATTACCGAATTTCGGTTTATATCGCATCGAAATCCGTCCAGATAACGCGCTCACATATCAACGGGTGGTAGCGACTCAACAAGTGGTTTATGCCGATGTCTTGGCGCGATTAAATCCGTCCGATTATCCCAATGGCGTTTATTGGATACGATTAGTCGTGTTAGCTAATCGTGGCATTATTGCAGAAAATGGAACGTGCGCTATCCCTACGATTTTTGAATAAACCTACTCATCTGCTCTAATATGGGCTACACTAGCCACGCTAAAAATCCATCATATCGGAGATGTATGTATGATTCGCATGGTTACTCGTGGTTTTGCGTGGATTATCCGCACGTTTATTTTTCGGATTGTGCCACTGGTGTTAATTGGCGCTATAGTATGGTCTGGCGCACAAGTTGTCGATGCCATTAGTCGTCAATTGACAGAACGCAATGCGTATGAATTGCTTGGTGAAGATTTTTCTGCAACGGCAACATTTATTGCACAAAATCAACCAACCGATACGCATACCCCAACGGCGACATCCACACCATCCAGTACACCATCGCCCACGCCAACCGCGACAATAACCAATACCCCAAGTCCAACAGCAACGGCGACAAATACCAATACCCCAAGTCCAACAGTGACTTATACACATACGCTCTCACCCACAGCCACAGATACACCCACCGAGACACCAACAGAGACCGCATCGCCACAAGTGATGACTGGGGCGCAATTATTTGTCACGAATACACCTCGTCCAGTTGTGTTTGTTACCATTACACCGCAATCGACACAACCCGATCTTGTTCTGACAGCTACACCAAACCAAATGCCTTTGTTCTCTACGGCTACCCCACAAGCGACAGCGACATACACGTCATCACCAAGTTCAACACCGACCCCAACCACCACAGCAACTGAAATCGTGCAATTGCCACAGGTGGTTGCCACTAATCCATTGCCTACACCGCTATTTCCACGAGAGGTTGAGGCGGGTTTAGTGATGGGTGGCACACTTGTGCCGACAATCGTGCCGTTGGTACAGCGTGATTATAATTTGGTCAATATCATTCTGTTGGGTGGTGATAACGAATTAACCACCGATGGCACTGTCCGCACCGATACCATGATAGTCGTATCGATTAATCGAGATACGAATACGGTCAATATGCTCAGTTTTCCGCGAGACTTATATGTTTATATTCCGACACCGAATGGCATGATGAACCGCTTGAATGTTGTTTATGGTATAGGTGAGAGTATTGGTTATACAGGTGGTGGATTTGGCTTGTTGCGTCAGACATTCTTCTATAATTTTGGTATCAACATTCACTATTATGCCAAAGTCGATTTTTCGGGCTTTAAGGCGATTATAGATGCGATTGGCGGTATCAGTGTCGCTGTCGATTGTACCTATCAAGATTATGCCCTCATCGGCGCGGAATTACCCACAGGTGCGGTTCGGATAGATGATGAGGGGTTATATCAGGTCGGTGTGGGTTATTACGATATGAATGGTGCACAAGCCTTATGGTTTTCGCGCACACGAAACAACAGTAGCGATTTTGATCGCGGTCGTAGGCAACAACAAGTGCTTCGAGCAATATGGCGCAAGGCATTGGGGTCTGTTAATCTGAGTAATGTCGGTCAATTATGGGAACAAGGCATGAGCATTCTGGAGACCGATATGCGCTTTGAAGATTTTATTGGATTACTGCCCATTGGCTTAAATTTGGATGTGAGCCAAATTCGTAATTTCACCTTCATACCGACTTATCATACCAATTCATGGACTGCACCAGATGGTGCAAATGTTCAAATTCCCGTAGCTGATACAGTGGCACAATTGATGAATGATTTTTATCGCCCACCATCCAGCAATCAATTACTACTCACAGGTGCCAGTATTGCTGTTTATAATGGCACATCCAACCCATTATGGGACAGAGTGGCATCAGAACGTCTTCTCTGGGAGGGATTTGCGGCGATAGCAATGGGAACAGCAGAAGAGACCACTGCTACGGAGACGGTTTTGATTGATTATACGGGTCAACAAAAAGGTGGTAGTGTGCGCGAAATTGCTCGTATTTTAAATGTGAAACCCGAAAATGTCTTGTCTCAACCTAATCCAGACCGAACAACCGATTTTGCAGTCATTTTGGGCGCGAATTATAATTCATGTCAGGGTGGCGTAATTGATATTACAGGTAGATGAAAAGACGGCGGATAATCATGCCGCCGTCTTTCATCTATTTGAAATCTGCTAAGCGCACAAAACGCAAAGTAGGCGCGTCTATATTTTCGACAATACCATTACTTTTTAGCGCTTCTATAACCGATTTTGCTTCTTCTGTGCTTAATCCTAATACATCTTGCAATGGTCCCATACTAATCCATCCCAAATATGCAGTCAATGAACGTGCTTGTTGCAATGTAGCATTGGGTATCACACTCGGTAACTGGTCGAGCAAGGCTTGTGTGCGGGCATCTGTTGGCATTTTGAGCATTTGTGTTACACCTGTTTTGCCACTAATCGGTGTTTGTGGGTTTTCGCCCTTTCGTTTGAGCAACGCATTTTGCCAATATGTGTTTGCCCGTTCAATCTCTTCATTGGATACAGCACATACTTCGATAGGCGTGATTTCTTCGCCAATTAGCACAAAAGCATCGATAAAGCGCATCAGCGAGCCATGAAAATTTTCGAGTTTTTCTGGATATTTGCCTGCCGAATTGCGACTCAATATCTTGATCGGGAATTTACTTTGTATTGTCTCTGGCACATTTATTGCGTCTAAAATCCCAGCCGACATTAGCACATGAATGCCGACTTTGGCACAATCTTGTAGCAATGTGTTGAGTGGCGCGACCCATCGGTCTTTGGTTTGCGCCCAACGTTCATCGCTCACCGAGTCAATCACCAAAATCATACGGGGTAGAGATGGTTTTTGTTGACTCCGTAAATACGCATTATAATCATCAAATGTTTTCATATTCGATTCAGATAGCCCTGTACGCCGACGTTCTGCCTCTTTTATCATGCTATCTATTAGTTTCACGCCATCTTCGGGTTCTGGCAAAACTTTTCCTAAAAGGTGGGGGATATTCAAGACCGATTTCAAAGCACTAGCACTATGCCCCGTTACGCCGATACGGATTTCACTAGGGGTATTTAACAATGTGAGTGATAGCAGGATATTTTGCAACAGATGGAACTTTGCGCCTTCTGTGCCAATGATGAGCAGACCATCTAATGTTGCCAAATCGTATAAAATCAATTGTTGCGATAGTGTCACGCCGAATATGAGCGCCAGTGTAGACGGGTTATCACGAAACATGTTTCGCAACATCAAACGGCGCATATTGATGGGAACATGATGCTCAGTACGTAATAAGATGCCAATCGCTTCGGGATGATCTGGGACAGATGGCATAAATCCCAACTTCCATTGGCGATTTTCTTCTGCCAATTGCCCAATACTTTTACGAATTTCGTTGGCAGTCACAGTTCGCCGATTGCCCAAGCGTCCAATTGTCTCTGGTTTGACGATGAACAGGGTATATGAAGGCGTTGGCAAGATATCGACCATTTTTACGGGTGTTTCGAGTTCTGCCAGTTTATTTTGTAATAAACTCATTTGTTCCCGTATCATTGCTTCAGAAAGTGGCATCCCACTTCCCTGTTCCAGAATGTCGGCGATAGTTGGGGTGAGCCAATGATTATCATCCACACGACTAAACAATTGTGGCATGAGATTTATCCTTTGCGATAACAAAATTGACACGCATTGTTTATAATAATAACGCAAATGCTTGTTGAACACCAAAGGGTTTGTGTCATGAAATTGCAAGGATTACGCTGGTTCATCGTTGGTTGGATCATTTTTGTGCTTACAGGATGTGGTGGTGTCTCCGATAATCAAGTTCTCACCAGTTTGTTGGTATTAACACCATTGCCCACCAGTTATCTTGAGGGTGACTGTGAAAATCCATCGGTCTTAGAAAATTGGTTACAAACCCTTGTATTTAATCAAGGTGAATTCACTACTTTTCTAGAAAGCGCAAGGTCACAATCACGTCCACAACTGTTTGTACGTCTTCAAGAATTGAACGCTGTGGCATTGGTTGTGGCAAATACACCAATTTTATCGTGTGGCACAGAAGCATACGATTTAACCATGACTGCCATGACGACAGCTTTATCCGAGATGACCGCTTATGTCAATGCAGAACGCCAAGATTTAGATATTATCTTGCGCGATGCACAAACCCGATTCGTTCAGGCACAAATGGCGCAAAATGCCCTGATTAACTTGCTTGATTCGTTATATCAAAACAATGCTACAACGCCATAAAATATAAAAAGACCTATCTGTTGTGATAAGCCTTTTTTTGTGTGTGTCGGGGTATCCAGATTCGAACTGGAGGCCTCTTGCACCCCATGCAAGCGCGCTACCGGGCTGCGCCATACCCCGTTGGTAGGACGAATGAAAGTATAATAGACAATAGCCAAAATAACAAGCCTATATTTGCCTGCCATAAAGCGTAGGCGAAACAACGGTTGACGACTACCTGTGCATTATATACACTCATATCTTATGGATATAAACAAGAATTCACAATCATCCGCATTTTTTCGGTCTATTGCCAATATATTGCGTAAAAATACATGGATGGGAGTTCCCCTTCATGGGTTAATTCGTCTTTCTCGTCCCAAATATACAATGGGTGCCGTTGGTGTTATTTTCAATGCCAATCGACAAGTCTTGTTGGTAGAACATGTCTTTCATCCCAAAACTCCATGGGGTTTACCTGGTGGTTGGGTGAATCGCCGAGAAGACCCAGCAGATACCGTTGTGCGCGAATTGTACGAAGAGCTATCTATCCATGTGACTGTGGAACGCATTATTGCTCTAAGTACCGATTCGCATTTTGGCAATCATATTGACCTTGCTTATTTGTGTCATACAACCGATGCAGTCGGAAAATTAAGCAAAGAATTATTGGCATATCAGTGGTTCGATTTAGACAATATGCCCCGTGTCCTTAAATTTCACAATTATGCTATTCAACAAGCACAACAATTTATTTGATTGGAGCTTTTTGTATATGGCGACATCAATGATGACCTCGCGCAGAAAAAAATCACGCCCATTTTTTCTTCGGCTATGGGTTATATCAACGGCGCTTATCCTCGCATCATTAGGATTATTTACATACGAATTATTGGCATTTAGCCAAAGTGCTAATCGCCTCGCGCCGAATTTGATTGTAGCCGATATTGATGTGAGCAATTTACCACCCACAGAAGCGCGTATTTTGTGGGAACGGGCATATGCACAGCCTGTGATTTTATATTATGGCGATAGTCCAATTATATTAGACCCGTCTGCTGTTGGTTTTCGCCCGAATATCCAAACCATGCTGGCATCGGCTCAGAATATCAATACATCACTTGGTAGCTTTTGGGAACGCTTTTTGCAACATCTGACGCTTCAAGAGACAACACAACCCGTTAATATCCCGCTTTCGGCAGATTTTCAACGGGGGTTATTGGAGCAATTTTTACAAGATATTGCCTCACGTTATGATAGACCACCTGGTGAACCCGGTTTTGATGTTGTCACCCTGACAACATTCGATGGGGCGCAAGGATTTGCATTGGATATTCCACAAGCGATGCAATTGGTCGAAGCGGCGCTCAGAAGTCCTGTTAATCGTACAGTGATATTGCCGATTGGTGGCGCGACATCAAATAAACCAACCCTAAAAACATTGCAAAATCTCATCATTGCTTATTTTGATTCACAGGGGTTTGTATATGATGGTGTGACAACCATTGGTTCGGTTTTTGTGATGGATTTACGTACGGGCGAAGAAATTAACCTCTTAGGTGATGTGGCATTCACCGCCGCCAGCACGATTAAATTGCCAATCATGCTCAATTATTTCCGCTATCAGAATAATGAGCCAACACAAGAAGAAGCATGGTTATTGGCACAATCGTTATTGTGTAGTCGTAATTCATCCTCGAATTTGCTCATGGAAATAACAGGTGCGGGTAATGTATTTAATGGGGTTGCTCAAGTCACTCAGACGGCTCAATCCGCAGGCGCTCGCAATACATTCTTATCTGCACGGCTTATCGAAGGTGTCCCTGGTGAACAATTGGGGTCGATTTCTGTGCCACCAACATCCCCCAATCGCAATTATAATACCAAGCCCGACCCGTTTAATCAGACCACAAGCGAAGATCTGGGGACTTTATTCACGATGATATACGATTGCGCCAATTATGGTTCGGGGTTGATAACCGCATTCCCAAATGGCGAGTTTACACAACTCGAATGTCGCCGAATGTTAGAGTTGATGAGTGCCAATGATTTACAACGCCTTTTACAAGGTGGCATTCCACCACAAGTTCGTATTTCGCATAAAAATGGATGGCTTGGTGGAACAGTTGGTGATGCCGGTATTGTTTATCCCCCAAATGGTAGGAATTATGTCATCGCCGTATTTTTGTGGGAAGACACCGAGTTTCAAGATTACACCCGCCTTTGGCCCCTGCTAGAAGATGTATCGCGGGCAGTATGGAATTACTTTAGTAGTGATACACCACTTTTAGATCGTCGCCAATTGCCCACTACTGCACAAGAATGTGAGAATAATTATTTGCCCCCATTTGGACAGGTGAACTTGGATAACATTAATGCGTGGCGTAACCCCTAAGGATGATATTTCTCAAGGATAAGTTGGTTGCGGTTGTTAGAATACCGATACGATACTTTATCCATGTATTGTCTGACAATTTCTATCCCCCAACCACCAACAGGGCGGTCTTCTAATGATGCAAGTGGGTCTGGGGATGGATTATCAAGTGGGTTAAATGGATGTGCATCGTCAATAATCGTAATCATGATATGTGTTTCATCTGCGGCACACATCACATCAATGACTTTATCGTGTCCGTTTTTTTGATAACCATGTTCTATCACATTGGAACATACTTCGTCTACAGATAAGGCACATCGATGAGCGATATTCTCAGAAAATCCACATTCACGCACAAATTCATAAACAAAATCATGTGCTTTTTCGATATTCTCAACGATGGCTCTAATTTGTAAACTATTTTGATAAAACATATCGGCTATCAAGACCGTCTAATAACTCTCAACGGCTTCTACACGCGATGCAAAAATACGGACGAGTGTATCGATGCCAGCCATTTCAAACACTTCCATGACACGGCTTGATGGTTGTGCAATTCGCAAATCGCCGGCAACACGTTTTACTTTTTTGAGCGCGGCAATAATTTCGCGCAGACCTGCGCTACTCATATAATCAACACCTGAAAGGTCTAAGACGATATTCACATGACCATCATCAATTGGATTTGAGAGCGCCTCGCCCAATTGATTTGCCGTCATGCTATCGACACGACCACTCACCTCAATTAAAGTAGCATTTTCTAAACCTGCCACACTTACTTCTAGCATTTGTATCGCTCCTGCTGACCATTATCGGTTTAGCTGAGATTATTGTGAAAGTTATCGCAAAAGGGTTATTTTATCAGAAGTCCTTCGCTATAATAGATATACTTGTATATTATAATCACAAAGATGCTATGAATTTACAGACGCTTGCCCTACTAACATTATTCTTTTCGTTGTTGTTTTTTATCTACCAACGATCACAACGCTCTGCACGTCGAATGATTTTATTGTTAATGGTAGCACCACTTTTATTGTTACGCCACTATGCAATGAGCAGAGGGGTAGAAACAGAAGCGTGGGTTGCTTTATTTATCTCTATTATACTTAATTTTTTGTTTTGGGCGTTGATTGGTCGGTATAATCCCGTTGCCAGCAAAGAAGTACGTGTGATGGGGTTAGATGATTAACAGGGGCAAATTGTTCGCCCCTGTTTTGGTTGTTTAACCGATGATATTGATAGGAATTACATTCGGGCTTTGGAGCATAAGAACACTGACTCGTGCGGCTACATTGCGTACAATCTCTTGAAATGCCATCCCTGCGGGGCTTTCAGGGGCATATGCCATTACAGGTCTTCCGTAATCACCACCTTCGCGTACACTCGCTTGTAAAGGCACACGACCCAAGAAGGTCATATTGCGTTCATTGGCGAGTTTTTCGCCTCCCCCACTACCAAAAAATTCCCCTGCCATATTTTCGATGATGCCCAAAATTGGTACATTTAGTTGTTCAAACATCAGTGCGCTACGGAGTGCATCGGCAACAGCGACTTCTTGGGGTTGTGTGACGATGATTGCGCCTGCTAATGGGAATGATTGCGCGAGTGATAGTGGCGCATCACCTGTGCCAGGTGGCAAGTCGACAATCATATAATCCAGTTCATCCCAATTGACATCGGTGAAAAATTGGCGTATGGCGCTATGAAGCATTGGTCCACGCATAATCATAGGTTTATCGGGGTCGATTAAAAATCCCGTACTCATGATCTTGACTCCATATGCCTCAATTGGGAGCATTTTGTTATTCAATACTTTTGGTCGACCTGCTCCTAATCCCGCCATTTGTGGGATGTTTGGATTGAGAATATCGGCATCAATCAGACCGACTTTTGCCCCTGCTTCGGCTAATCCGACCGCTACATTCATAGCCACTGTGCTTTTCCCTACACCGCCCTTCCCGCTACTCACGGCGATAATATTTTTGATGGGTGTTTGAAGTAAGCCATGAATACGTTTATCTGTTGGCACTTGGGCATCCCAGTGAATATCTAGTTTATTGATACCATCAACTTTGCCAATGATGGCATTATGACATCTTTCAATGAATACATTTTTGAGTGGGCAAGCAGGTGTGGTGAGTACAATCGTGAATTTGGCAACACCATCATTCACGGTTAAATCGCGCACCATATTCAACGATACAATATCACGATTGAGTTCTGGCTCAATCACAGTCGATAATGCTTGCATAATTTGCTCTTGAATCGTCATAAAAGTCTCCTTCGATTGTTATTCAGACCATTATCGTACCTGATTTATGACGGATGCAAAAGGATTAGCGTCTTATTTGGGATGCAATGCTTTATATTTAACTTTCTCCCAATAGCGTGAAAAACGTTTTAAGTCGAGTTGTTCGTCTATTTCTATAAAAGGACGCTCTTTGTATATTTCTAGTGTGCTTCCCTTTGGCATTTCTCTGAGGATAGTCGCACAAATTTGTTTGAAGCGTGGGCTTGGGCTTTGTGTTGTTAAGATACGATTTGCATCATGTTCTTGTGTGAAGGTGATGATCTCTTGCGCCACATCGCCTTTTCGGATGGTGATGGGCAATTCTAACAAACATTCATAGATAAAGACGATTCGTTTGAGGGATAACTGATATTCTTGGAGTAATGTTTCATCCCATACAAATATTGTTGGTGCATCTTTTTGTGCAAGTAGTGCTGGATTATATGGGCTAAGGTTGTCACCGTGTATCCAAACGATTGTGTTCATCTATGACCCTCACGATTTGACAATCTGTTCGGGAATAATCGCGCTTCAAGTTCTTCATATGTCCCTTCAAATGGGCATTTTTTATACAGTGGGCATTCTCGGCAATAGATTCCTTCTGTGAATTTTTCGAGATTTTCGCGGTTGAAAAAATACGGTTTATGGCTGAATGTGCTGGCGACCCACTGCCATGATAAATTGTTGCTGGCGGGGTCGCCATCGAGTAAATGTTGTAAAAACCAGCGTGCGCCTGTTTGCCATTTTATTTTTCGGTGGTGAACGATGTAGCTTGCTAAGTACATCCTCGCATGATTATGAAGATAGCCAGTCTTATATAACGCATTCGTGAATTCGTCTATACATCTTAAGCCTGTTTTTGCGTCTAAGATGTCTTCGGGGAGATTATTGTTATAATCTTTGGCGGTATATCCTGTTTTATATTCTTCTCTATCTTTCCAGATTTCATCACCGATTTGCGCGTATATGCGTTGCCAATAATCGCGCCAACCCAGTTCGTTGATGAATTTTTCGGCTTCATGGATATTTTTGCTGATGTTAAGGATATAATCTCGCACCTCGGCTAAGTTCATCACGCCGTGTCGGATATAAGCAGATAGATGGCTCACGCTTCCGTTGAGGTAGTTCCTACTTGTGGTATATTCTCGTGGGTGTATTTTCCTCAGGCGTTTTTCGGCTTCTTTGCGTCCACCTATTGTGTGGCTGATATGCTCTGGTTGGATGGCATTTGGAAATTCTTCTCTGAGATAGTTGACGAGTTCATCTCTGTTGTTGAAATCACGGCGCATGTTTTTTGTCATTTTGTTTTTCTTGCCTCGATTGTTTGCGACATTTATCGCTACAGTATTTGATATTATCCCATTGTTTTTCCCATTTTTTGCGCCATGCAAATGGTCTGTTACAGATTGGGCATATCTTTTGCGGTAGGTTTTCTTTTTTGATGTTTTTTGACATATTTTGTGTTTGTTAATAGCGATATATCAAAATTATCTTGAATAAGTGAATATCAAATGGGAATAAAATAAAAAAGCAGAGAGTAATCTCTCCGCTTTTTTCATCGCTTGTATTCACAGGACAGGTTTATTCACCGCCAGATTCTTCTTTGGCACGTTTACGTGCAAGTGCCGCTTCGCGTTTCGCCTTACGTTCCTCGGCACTCAAAGCCTCTTTGGGGGCATCTGTGGTAGTTTCTGTGGGGGTAGCAGTAGCTTCCGCGACAGGTGTTGGCGTAGCAGTGGCTTTTTTAGCGTCTTGTTCGGCTTGCTTTTTCTTCGCCTTAATCACATCACTGTGTTCCCAACCACCACGTGCTTGCATCTCTTCATAAGCAGTTGTTGGGGCAATGCTCTTCCAGTAACTGAATGGTTTAGATAAGCGTTCCTTGTCATGAATGTGTGCGGTTGTGCGGTCGTAACTGGCGAGTTCGTAATCGTGATCCATCTTGATAGCATCAAATGGGCAAAATTCGGCACAATAACCACAATTCATGCAAATATCAATATCAATAAAGAATGCTTCTGGTTCTGGGACTGGGCGTTTGGTAACGGGGTCTTCGCTTCGCACAATCCAAATACATTGTGGCGGACAAACCTTTGCACAAATCCCACAACTGGTACACCAGTCATGACCGGGACGTTCTGGATGATCATCATCCTCAACCACCAAGAACGGCACAAAGCGAAATCGCTCTGGCACAGCTACTTTTTCATCGGGATATTGCACTGTAAATGCGCCGCGCGCTTTTGGACCTTGCCGCACCTCGAAATTATCTGCATCCTTGCTATATTTGCGCCACCCATACCGAAAATCATCCACATAAGTATTAATGAGATGCTTAAAGGTGACGACCAATCCTTTGAAAATTCCTCGTCCGTACATATTCCCTCTTTAACGGTCTGTCTCGCCCAACACAATATCAATACTGCCCAAAACTGTCACCACATCCGCAACCTTATGACCTTTGGACATCGGTCCCAAACAGGTCAGATTGGTGAAACTTGGGGCGCGGATATGATACCGCCACGGGTTTTGTGTCCCTTTGGGGTCGCCTGCAGATACGATATAATAGCCCAATTCACCCTTTGGATTTTCGACCCGTCCATATGCTTCACCAACTGGAATACGTGGCGAGTAAGCGCCTTGCTTGCCACCTGCCCATACCTCTTGACCTTTAGTCGCTTCGAGACGTGGCAAAATCTGGCGCAAAATCCGCAGGCTTTCGCGCATTTCACGCATCCGCACCAGATAACGGTCATAAATATCACCATTTTCGCCCGTTGGGATGTCGAAATCTAATTCGGGATAAATGCTATATGGTTCAGCACGGCGTACATCATATGGGATACCACTCCCGCGCAACAATGGACCGACTGCACCATATGCTATTGCCATATCTGGAGGCAATACCCCTACCCCAATACACCGTGATTTGATGATTTCATTCTCACTCAGATAATATTCGTATTCATCCAAAAAGCGTGGCAAGCGCTCTGTGATAATATCAGTGAGATATTCCATCGTATTGAAGTCGCGCACGCGGTCATTGACCAAATTGGCAACGCTCTTGATGCGTTCTGGTAAATCTTTGAATACACCGCCAAAGCGCATGTAATTGCACATCAAACGCGATCCAGCGACTGCCTCGAAGAAGTCGAGGATTTTTTCGCGTTCATTATTGGCATACAACATCGGCGTGAAGAATGCGCCCAAATCATTGAGCAAAAAGCCGATAGACCACAGGTGATTCACGATACGGGTCAATTCTGCCATTAATACCCGTATGACTTCGGCACGATATGGCACGGGAATATACCGCGAGCCAAGCGCCATGAGTTGTTCCACACCTAATACATATCCCAGATTATTGCCCATGCTCGACAGATAATCGAGTCGGTCAGTGAATGGAATATTTTGCAAGTAAGTATTCCGTTCACCAATTTTTTCGTGATTACGGTGCAAATAGCCCATGACGGGTTCAAGGGTCTCAATGGTCTCGCCATTGAGCGTGATAACCATACGGAACACGCCGTGTGTACTTGGGTGATGTGGTCCCATATTCACAACTAAGCGGTCAGTCCGCATTTCGCCACCCAATGATTGCACATCGACACCTAAGCCTAAGCCCGCATAGAGCGATTCTTCAGAAATATCGGTCAGGCGACTTAAGTCGAAATCGGCAGGATATTTCACATTTTTTCCATATGGATTTCGCTCTTCGGCACGATGCACATACCCACCCGGCCAACGACTGCTGAATGGTTTGTGTTCTTCTTCGTAATAGGCTTCTTTCCAATCTTTACGCATGGGATGCCCATAAAACCCTTCCCACAACAAAATGCGTTTGAGGTTGGGATGCCCTTCAAATTGGATGCCATACAAATCGTATGCTTCGCGTTCTTGAAAATCGGTGGCAGGAAATACGCTCACCAATGAGGGAATAACTGGGTTATCACGCGGGGCTTGTGTCTTAAAGACCAATGCGCTTCCACCTGATAGGCGATAGGCATGATATACCATCTCCATATCGCTATCGGGTTCGGCGATGCCCATATAATCAACGGCGGTGGCGCTGGAAAGATAGTTATATCCCAATTCATCACGCAGTGTGGTGGCGACATCAATCAGATGATTGCGGTCAACAATCACCCCGCCATATCCTTCGCGGGTATCTTTACTGACGATATTGGGATATTTTTTAATCAGATAATCAATCGCTTGATCGAGCGTCTGAACATCATTCTGAGTTTGTTCGATTGCTACTTCATTCGTCATATTCGTCCTCATCACGCCTTTTATGCCGTCACTGCTTCACGCGCTTTTTTGCGGGCGAGTGCTTCCATCCGTTTGCGTTTGATAATTTCTAATGCTGCGGCATCGCGCTCAACACCACCGCCCCCCCCTGTATCCCCAGTGGTCGCACTTGCCAATGCTTTCTTTGGCGCAGACCGCTTGAGTTGGAATGGTGGCAATTCGCGCACACCATATGGCAAGCCTTTCGCCGCCAGTTCTGTCTGACGACGAATTAAATCCATCTGGCGCGGGTCAATAATATCGGGTCCCAAAATGGGGATTGGAGTTGGTTCAGACGGACCCACACCATACCACGGAACATCATCTTTATTCGCCAGCGATTGACCATCAATTTTGAGTTGGAGCGCAATTAAACCATTCAATAAAGCTTGTGGTGTTGGTGGACAACCGGGGATATACACATCCACAGGTAAATATTTATCGACACCCGAAACAACATTATAACCCTCTTTGAATGGACCGCCACCACTGGCACATGCGCCCATCGCCAAGACATACTTGGGTTCTGGCATTTGATTATATAAGCGCACAATCGGCACAATCATCTTTTTGGTGACTGTTCCAGAGACAATCATCAAATCAGATTGACGTGGGCTACCACGCATCACCTCCATGCCAAAGCGCGAAAAATCAAAACGCGATGCCGCCGTGCCAATCATCTCAATAGCACAACATGCCAACCCAAACAACAGGGGCCACATCGAGTTACGCCGACTCCAGTTATAAATTTTGCTCAAACTGGTGATGGCAAAATTACCTTGTAACCCCTCTGGCAAGGGAAACTCGGTATCATGTAAATCATTCAGGTTTAACTCAGCCATGAACTATCATGCTCCTCATACCATTCACGTAAAATATCCATCAAAATCGCCTCATTCGCCAGATGTGGGTCATCTGCAAAATCGGGTAAAGTGATAATCCATTGATATAATTGCTCGATTCCCACACTTTCTATATCCACATCAGGATAATATGTCATTAGTTCCAATACAATTTCGTAAGAATTATCCCAATATAGCGACATACCACTAGCTTACCTTATTTTGCATGAGAGTGCGATATGCCACCATGACCAAATTATTCTCGGTTATCAATCTGAGCGCGTTGTAGCTGACCACTAAAATCAACATAGACCGATTTCCATTCGGTGAAGCTATCGAGCGCCGATGCACCTGCTTCGCGCATCCCATTGCCTGTACCACGAGTGCCACCAAATGGGAATTGTATTTCTGCGCCCGTTGTGCCGTGATTGATGTACACAATACCGGTGGTTAAATCTCGAATAGCGCGGAAAGCGGCATTGACATTCTCAGTGAATATACTGCTGGATAAACCATAAGCTGTGCTATTGTTGACATGAATAGCTTCTTCTAGCGATTCAACTTCGATAACCGATAGCACAGGACCGAAAATTTCTTCCTGCTCAACACGCATCCCTTGTTTAACACCATCTAAAATTGTCGGCAGAAAGAAGAATCCCTTATCCATATCGGCGCGCCCACCACCAACAAGCACACGCGCACCATCCGTTTTAGCGACATCCATATAACTCGCCACTTTGTTCAGGGCTTTCATGTTGACCAACGGACCCATCTGTACATCGGGTTGAATGCCATAACCCACTTTAATCATCTTGGCTTTTTCGGCTAATGCCTCGAGGAGTTTGGGTTTAATGCCTTTTTGCACGATGAGTCGGCTGGTCGCCGTACACCGTTGTCCGGTTGTGCCGAATGCGCTCCAATTGATGGCATCTACAGCAAGAGATAAATTGGCATCATCCATGACGATAATCGCATTTTTACCGCCCATTTCGAGGGTGACTTTTTTGCCAACTGCCGCGGCTTTGGTATAAACACTCAACCCTGTTGCTGTAGACCCTGTAAATGAAATCACACGCACATTGGGATGAACAGCCAATGCCGCACCAGCTTCTCCTGCCCCAGTGACCAAGTTTAATACACCGGCGGGCAATCCTGCATCAGCAAAGACTTGGACGAATGCCGCCGATATGGCGGGGGTATCTTCGCTTGGCTTCCACACCACACAATTCCCTGCCACCAATGCAGGGAGCATCTTCCAACTGGGGACGGCAACCGGAAAGTTCCATGGGGTGATCAAGCCAACTACCCCGACAGAATCGCGTATTGCCATGCCAAATTTATTCGGCATCTCCACAGGTGCAGTATACCCCTGCATCCGCCGACCTTCACCACCCATATAATATGCCATATCAATGGCTTCTTGGACATCACCGCGTGTCTCGGCGAGGATTTTACCCATCTCTTGGGTCATCAAACGGGCGAGATCTTCTTTGCGTTCCTGCAAGATTCGGGCAACCTCATATAAAATCTCCCCCCGACGTGGGGCGGGTATCAAACGCCATTGCGTATAGGCTTTTTTAGCCGCCTCAACGGCTTTATCAATATCGCTCACATCCCCTTTTGGGGCAATAGCAATGACTTCTTCTGTGGCAGGATTGATGCTCTCAAACGTCTCGCCAGAAGCAGAATTGACCCATTCACCACCAATAAAATGACGAATTTGTTGCACCATAATCAATAATTCCTTTTTGCTTATGTTGATGAATATTTTTCATGTTCATCAATCACATCAGTATAAAAATTCTAATTCGGATTGTCAAATATTTCACAAACGATCAAGCACAAGGCATATTTAACATAGGGGCATGATATACCAAGCCCCTATGTATTGTAACCCAACTCATGGTATAAAACCACTTGCTTATTCAGCAGAAATCACTCGTGCGCCTTCTGTATCGATTTGTGTAGCAAATGACATCGCCTCTAACCCGTTGGTGCGGTAAAAATCGGACATGGCAATCGCAACCTTTTCGGCGACATCATCCGAAGCGCATATCGCACACAATGTGGGACCTGCCCCGCTAATCACCAAACCCAATGCACCGTGTGCTTTGGCATGTTGACGCAATTCATACAGGTATGGCATTAGATGAGCGCGTGCAGGTTCTATAACCTCATCCGCTTCCATCGCTCGTGCCAGTGCTGACCAATCACCCCGATGGAGTGCATCCATAAATCGGGCAATACCTGCGGTTTGTTTGATCATCGTCTTGAGCGATATGGATTGTGGTAATACCGACCGTGCTTCGGAGGTCAACACAGAAATATTCGGCGTAACTAAGGCGAAATGAATACCATTGTAAATCGGCAAGCGCAACACACAATCGGGCGTGATGCCATCGACAAGCAATAAACCACCCAGCAAACACGGGGCGATATTATCGGCATGATACCCGCTTACCAACGCCTCCCCTTCCATACATGCGGGGAGCAAATCCTCTTTTCTCAGTGGAGAGCCCAATAAGGCATTGACGGCGACCACACCCGCTACTGCACTGGCGGCGCTACTGCCCAATCCACTACCGAGTGGCAAGCCTTTTTTGATAGTGACCGCAAAGCCATCTGTGCAACCAATTTCTTTGAGATATGCCATGATTGCGACTGTTGCTGTATTCTTGTGGGCATCGCGTGGCAATTTTCCACCATCGCCCGCAATATCGACAATTACCACATCGGCTTCATCATGACGTGCTACTTCAACAATATCGCCTAACGATTGAAATGCCAATCCCATAATATCGAAGCCAATCCCCATGTTCGCCATCGTTGCAGGGGCAAAGGCTTGTACTTTTTGGTAAGTGTTTGCGCTAGAATTTATCGCCAAAACTGTTATCCTTAATGCAATGCTAATCAAACACCCAAAGAGGTTACACCAATGTCTAGCAAACTGCAATGTATGGATTGCCAGAAAGAATACCCCCTCGATTCGGTCATTTATGCCTGTACAGCCTGTGGTGGCTTGTTGGATGTGCAACATGACCTCAATGAACTCAAAAAAATCGTCTCACGTCAATTATTTGATGGGCGTATCGGCACATTCAAAGCCCCTTATAATAGTGGGGTCTGGCGTTATAAAGAACTGATTTATCCTGATGTCGATGAAAAACTCATCGTCAGCAAGCCCGAAGGCAACACCAATTTATATCACGTCCCTAAACTTGCCCAATGGGCGGGATTAGATACCCTGTATCTCAAGCATGAAGGCGAAAATCCGACAGGCTCATTCAAAGATAGGGGTATGACTGGAGGGGTCACTCATGCCCGTGTCTTGGGTATGGGGCGTGTATCTTGTGCCAGCACGGGGAATACATCTGCATCACTCGCATCATACGCCGCCACCGCCGATATGGAAGGCATCATCTTCTTCGAGAATAAAAATATCGCCCTCGGAAAGCTCTCGCAGGCGGTGGCTTATGGAGCAACTTGTATTCAAATCGATGCTGATTTCGATAAAAATTTAGAGCTTGTGCGACAAGTATCTATTCATCTCGGTATTTATGCCCTCAATTCGATTAATCCCTTCCGCCTAGAGGGGCAGAAAAGCATCGTCATTGAGACTATTCACCAACTTAATTGGCAAGTACCCGATTGGATTATCGTCCCTGGCGGTAATTTGGGGAATACATCAGCCTTTGGCAAGGCGCTATATGAGATACACCAATTGGGCTTGATTGATAAAATGCCTCGTATCGCCGTCATTCAATCCAGTGGTGCGAACCCGTTATATCAGAGTTTTAAGCGTGGGTTCGATAAACTATCGCCCCTTAAAGCCAAGACTATCGCCAGCGCCATCAAAATCGGCAATCCTGTGAATTATCCCAAAGCCGTGCGCTCGCTCAGATGGACGAATGGTGTGGTCGAGATGGTCACAGACCAAGAGATTATGGATGCCAAAGCCCTTATAGACCGTGCGGGCATTGGTTGTGAACCCGCATCAGCCTGTTCATTAGCAGGTGCGAAAAAATTGGTGGAAATGGGGATTATTCAATCCCATGAGACTGTTGTTGGTGTATTAACAGGACATGTCCTCAAAGACCCCGATGCGACCATTCATTATCACCGCGATCAATTAGCCGATATTCGGGCGAATTATCCAAATCAAATTCATCAAGCACGAGCCGATGTGGATGAAATAGAAGCCATCCTCAATCGGTCAACTGAAAAGGTGATCGAACCATGACCATGATTGGGGCGAATATCGCCATCATCCGAGATAATAAAATTCTGCTCACCAAACGCGAAGACTTTGAAGTGTGGTGCTTGCCCGGTGGGCAAGCAGAAGCGGGTGAATCGTTGGCACAAACGGCATTGCGTGAAGCCCGCGAAGAGACGGGTT